>JAABRW010000105.1 GCA_011390695.1 Desulfotignum sp. | reverse complement strand
GGACGGGGCCATGGATGCACTGGTCCGCAGCGGTGCCAAAGACCAGGATATTGTTATTGTCAAAGTGCCCGGCGCTTTTGAAATACCGCTGGCAGCCCAGAAAATGGCTGCCGGGAAAAAATATGATGCCATTATCTGCCTGGGCGCGGTGATCAGGGGGGCCACCTCCCATTATGACTATGTGTGTGCCGAGGTATCCAAGGGCATTGCCAGTGTGAGCCTGGATACCGGGGTACCGGTGATGTTCGGCATTTTGACCACGGAAACCATTGAACAGGCCATTGAACGGGCCGGTACCAAGGCCGGCAACAAGGGATTTGAGGTGGCCATGGGGGCCATTGAGATGGCCAATCTGGGAGAAATCCTCGGGAAAATGGCATAATTCATGGGTGACCGCAGACAGTCCAGAGAACTGGCGCTCCAGGCCCTGTTCTTTGTGGATATGAATCCGTCTGGAGATTTTCAGGCAGATATGGATGCTTTTTGCCGGGAAAATGAGGCCATGCTCACACCAACGGTAAAACCGTTTTTTTTAGATCTGGTGCACGGGGTCCAAGAAGCTTCCCGGGAAATTGACCAGCTGCTTAAAACCTATTCCAGAAAATGGAAAATATCCAGAATGCCCGGGGTGGACCGCAATATCATGCGCATTGCCGCCTTTGAGCTGCTCAGGCACCAGGATATCCCCCCTTCGGTCACCATAAACGAGGCAGTGGATATCGCAAAAAAATACGGGTCCCGGGAGTCTGGTCCGTTTATCAATGGTATTTTAGACCAGATCCGGCTGTCCCTTGACCGGTAAATATATTCCGGATACATATTCATGTAACTACACAAATGCAATACCACAAGGAGGGTGTTTTGATAATAAAGAAACTGTCAGTAGGTCCCATCATGGCCAATTGTTTTATTCTGGGATGTGAACAAACCAAAGAAGCGGTGGTGATAGATCCGGGAGATGAACCGGACCGGATACTCATGGCGCTTGCCGAGGCAGAGCTGAAAGTTGCTTATCTGATCGATACCCATGGCCATTTTGACCATGTGGGCGCCAATAAAAAAATGAAAGAGGTCACCGGAGCGGTGCTGGCCATACATCCCGACGATGCCCCCATGCTTTCGGAACTGTCCAGGTCGGCCGCTACATTCGGTCTGGCTGCTGAAAATTCTCCGGAGCCGGATATGCTGCTCAATGACGGGGACAAGATAACTTTCGGGACCATCACCCTTACGGTGATCCATACCCCGGGGCATTCCAGAGGCGGTATATGTCTTTACACCAAAGGCCATCTGTTTGCAGGAGATACCCTTTTTGCCGGATCCATCGGCAGGACCGACCTGCCTGGCGGGGATTACGATACATTGATTGCCAGTATCAAAAATAAGCTGCTGAACCTGCCGGAAGACACTGTGGTTTATACCGGACACGGTCCGGAAACCACCCTGATGAATGAAAAACGGATGAATCCTTTTCTGAGATGAGCCAGTGGGTGACACAACTGCCAAAGGTGGTTTCTGTCTGGCAGGAAGACATTGACCTGCCTGAACCCCTTGGGCAGTTCGCCGCCCGGTTCAACCATATGCCGGGCACGGTGATGCTTTTATCCGGTGGAAACCTGGATGCATCCCAGTATCATATCCTGGGGATCCTGCCCTGGCTTTCCATAAAGGCATTCGGTAACAAAATTGCCGTTACCTGCCGGGAAAACACCTGGACCCTGAATACAGACCCCTTTGCCTGCCTGCAGACCGTGCTGGATCATTGTCATCTGAAAGATGCAGAAAACCCGGGACCCTTGGCAGCCGGCCTTATGGGATATTTTGCCTATGATCTCAAGGACCTGATTGAAGACCTGCCGCAGACCTGTGTCGGTACCGGTCTTCCCGATATCTGTGTGTATGCCCCGTCCATGATTCTGGTACAGAACACAATCTCAAAGAATATCACCCTTTTTATTCCCCTCCTGGAAAACACCGCATCTGATGTGCCCCCGAAGACCTATATCAATGGGCTAAAACACAGATTATGGGAGAATACCCGGCAGCCGGATTCCGATACAGGATTCTGTATTGATGACAGGGGACTTGTGTCCGGATTTGAAAAAAACGAATACCTGGCCGCGGTAAAAAAAATCATCCAGTACCTTGCTGCCGGAGATATCTACCAGGCCAATTTGTCCCAGCGGTTTGAAACCGGGTTTTCAGGCAATGCCTATGCCCTGTTTCTGGCATTGTTCCAGCGGAATCCAGCCCCGTTTTTTGCATATATTCAGGGGGGGGATCACCAGATTGTTTCCACCTCACCGGAACGGTTTGTCCGTCAGATGGGGCGGCAGGTGGAGACCCGTCCCATAAAAGGCACCATTGCCAGGGGAACCACTTCGGAAGAAGATGCAAAAAACGGTGAGATGCTTTCCGCGAGCACCAAGGATGATGCAGAACTGACCATGATCGTGGACCTCATGCGCAATGATCTGTCCAAAGTCACCACCCACGGGTCTGTAAAAGTCGTGGAACATAAACGCCTGGAACCTTATGACAACGTGTTTCACCTGGTGTCTGTGGTCCAGGGGACGCTTTGCCCTTCCAGCACCGGCATGGACCTGTTAAAGGCCTGTTTTCCCGGGGGCTCCATCACCGGGTGTCCCAAGATCCGTGCCATGGAGATCATTGATGAACTGGAGCCGGTCAAGCGCCATGTGTATACCGGTGCCATCGGGTATATCAGCTTCCATGACACCATGGACCTGTCCATTGCCATCCGCACCGCCACCATAAGGGAAAACCGGATTTTTTTTTCCGTGGGGGGCGGTATTGTGTATGATTCTGATCCTGAAAAAGAGTTTCAGGAAACCCTGGACAAGGGGCAGACCATCATGGAGACCCTGACCCGGGGTGCAGACGGCCATTGTGAAAAAGGCCCCCGAGCCTGGGTTAACGGGAAAATAGTGTACCAGGACCAGGCAGTGGTGCCGGCGGATATCCCGGGATTTCAATACGGAGCAGGGGTTTTTGAGACCATCCGGGTGGAAAAAGCAGAACCTGTGCGGCTGAGCGCCCATATACAGCGCATGTACCGTTCCTGGAAGGCTTTGTTCGGTACAGACCCGCCGGATATCACCTGGTCCAGGGTGGTGGACCTGCTGGTGCGGGAAAATGGCCTGGAAACTGTAACTGCAGCGGTAAAGATTATCATGGCAAAACCGGGATTTCTGGCCGCCTTTGCCAGGCCTTACCATCACCGGCTTACAGTGCTGGGTAAAACCGGACTGGATCTTGTGACCTGTCCGTATCCCAGGCAAACCCCCCTGGCAGACCACAAGACCTTGAATTACCTGTTTTATGATCAGGCCGGCCAGTATGCCAGGGACCAGGGGGCAGATGAAGCATTGATCCTGAATCCTGATCAGACTGTTTCCGAAACCAGTACCTGCAATATTCTGATCATACGGGACAGGCAGGTGATTGTGCCGACGTCACCCCATGCACTGCCCGGGGTGACCCTGGCAGCAGCTGTATCCGGTTTGGAGCGCCAGGGCTATGCGGCAGGATACAAATCCATCCATGTCCATGAACTGGCATCCTTTCCCAATATCTTTGCGACCAATGCCCTCATGGGTGCGGTGCGGGTGAACCAGGTGGATGGAAAAAAGATCTGCCATGAAAAGGGACTGTGTGAAACAGTAAATGCCGGAATCATGAATACAGACGTTATCAGTTGATTTTTCCTTTTTATATCCGAACCTCAAAAAAAAAGAGACAAACATGAATATATCAAATATCAAGGCTGTGGTATTCGACTGTGACGGGGTACTGTTTGATACAGCATTAGCCAACCGCAAATTTTATGATGAGGTGCTGGCACATTTTGACAGGTCGGCTCTGACAGATGAGCAGTTTGCACAGGTGCACATGATGACAGTTGCCGATGCCGTTGTATATCTGTTTGCCGACATCACCGACCATGCACCTGTGTTTCACTGTCTGAAGCAGATCGGGTACCATAAATTCATTCCGTACATGAAAATGGAACACGGGCTTACACCGCTTCTGGCAGACCTGGCATCCCATGGTTATATCCGGGCTGTTGCCACCAACCGCACCGACACCATGGAAAAGGTGCTCAAAGATTACGGCCTGGCTGATATGTTTGACATGGTGGTTACAGCCGCTGATGTGCAAAAAGCCAAACCCCATCCGGAACAGCTGGAAAAAATCATGGCCCGGTTTTCTCTGCTTCCGGACCAGATTTTGTTTATCGGGGATTCCTTATATGACCAGCAGGCAGCCCGGGCTGCCGGAACCGTGTTTGCAGCCTTTAAAAATCCCGGTCTTGAAGCAGACATTCATGCCCTGGCCATGCAGGATATTTCACGTGTTTTACAGATAAATAAATAAAATTCTTGACAAATTTGCCAATCATCATTAAATCTTACAAGATTTTTAATAAAAATTTTAAATAAATGTTGAAACAACATTTATTAGGTTTGGGTTAATATATAAATTGTAAGGAGAATGCGTTATATGTCTAAATTAGTAGCCCCCCACGGTGGAAAAGGTCTGGTATGCTGCAAGCTTGAAGGTGCGGAGCTGGAAGCGGAACTCAAAAAAGCCCAGGGTCTGAAAAAGATCGAAATCTCTTCCCAGGTGAAAGGTGATCTGATCATGCTGGGAATCGGTGGTTTCAGCCCGTTGAACGGTTTCATGACCAAAGCGGACTGGAAAGGTGTATGTGAAGATTTTCTGCTGGCTGACGGCACATTCTGGCCGGTGCCGGTAATGCTGGATGCTTCCAAGGAAGATGCCGCCGAGATCAATGAAGGGGATGAGATCACCCTGGAAAGAAACGGCGAGATCTTTGCCACCATGAAGGTGGAAGAAAAGTTTGAAATGGGTGAAGACGAGAAAAAATGGGAATGTGAAAAAGTATACAAGGGACACGGAGAAGAGTCTGCTGATGACGTTTTCTGGAAAGTGGCCATGGAAGACCATCCCGGAGTCCAGATGGTTATGGCCCGAAAAGAGTTCTGCCTGGCCGG
>JAABRW010000104.1 GCA_011390695.1 Desulfotignum sp. | reverse complement strand
TTATTGATCTCCGGGTTCTGGAGCAGGTGTGCAAACGTGGAATTGATCTGTTTGATAATACCGGCAGTGTCCAGGATCACATATCCCACCGGTGCATTGTCAAACAGGCTGACATACCGGTTTCTTGTATCTTCCATCGTTTTTTGCACATGTCTGAGTTCTTCGTTCTGAATTTCCAGCTCGATCTGGTGGATCTGCAGTTCTTCAACCAGATTGCGGACATCTTTTTCACTCATGTGCGCAAGGTTTTCCAATGGATTGTCGCACCGCTTTTCCGCCTGCTGCCGCAGTTTTTTCTTATATGCTTCTGATGCCATTCTCACCTGCTCCTGGTGTTTTTTTGCATACCTGTTTTTCATATGTCCTGTGTATCTGTTTTCCGGTGCATGGATATAGTGTCGGTGATATCTTCAAACATGGCAAACACCTGAAACGGTCTGTCTTCTCCATCATTGAATTCAGGGATGGCATCCACCTGTATCCATCTGTGCTCCTGCAGCCGGGGATGAAACACCCCCATGACAAACTGCCTCACCGGCCTGCCGGTTTCCAGGGCGACCATGGACGGGTGCTGGGGCCCGGGAAGTTCTGATCCGTCCGGTTTCAGGGCTTTCCAGTCCGGGTCCATGGAGGTTCTGCCGTTCATCTGGTCAAGGGTCAGGCCCAGAATTTTTTGTGCCGCAGGATTGGCAGAAATAATCCGGCCGTCTGCACTCTGGTACACCACCCCCTGGTGCATTCTTTCAAAAAGTGTATTGTATTTGAGCTTGGCCTCTTCCAGCCTGGTGCACATTTTCTGCTGGTCTGTGATGTCTTCAAAGCTGACAGCCAGCTTGTTTTCCGGGAGGGCAAAAGCCACCACCCGGTAGATGCCTGAATGGGCATCATCTTCATATGTCAGGTCATCCAGGCGGCAGGGAGCCCTTGTAAACAATGCCTGTTTAAAACAGTCATAAATTCCAAGCTCCTTTGCTTTGGGCCAGATCTCCTGAAAAGATTTTCCCTGCCACTGGGAAAGGGTGATGCCGGTGAGTTTCTGGGCTGTTGGGTTGGCGCTTTCCAGAATCAGATCGCCCGCGCCATTCACGGTGTAAATGAACAGGCCGGCCGGCATGTGGGCCACAATATCACTGGATATTTTCCGGGTCTGGATCAAATCTTTTCTGGTCTGGTCCAGTTCCGTGGTATCCACAAAGGTGAGCATGAATCCGGCATAGGTGTCGGGCCCGATATGATAGGGCAGAATATGGATCAGATAGGTAAGATCATCATGGTCCTTTTTTTCCAGAGAGATCCCTTTGTTGTTCTTCTGGACGGTTTGCACGGCTTCAAAGGCATCAAAATCAATGAGATGGTGAGACAGATGGTTTATGGGTCTTCCCATGTCCTTGTCCAGAATATTGAATATTTTGGTGATGCCTGGTGAATATTTGCGGATTTCATAGTTTTCATCCAGGATCAGCACCTCGATGCCGGAACTTGACAGCAGGTTTTCCACATCATTGCTCATCTGGGTCAGCTCGATGATCTTGGTCTGGTATTCGGAATTGACCGTGATCAGCTCTTCATTGGTGGACTGCAGCTCTTCGTTTGTGGACTGGAGTTCTTCATTGCTGGCCAGAAGCTCTTCATTGGTTGCCTGGAGTTCTTCATTGGATGTTTCAAGCTCCTCTATGGTGGCCTGGAGATTTTCATTGGAAAACTGGAGTTCCTGTTCAAGGTCGGCAATTCTCTGCTGGACATCCGCCTCAAGATCATAGGTTTCAATGGTATTGTGCTCGGTATTTTCCTGTTTTTTGGTCTCTTCGAAAAAAACCGCTGCAAGGGGGTCGGCGGATTTCTGATCCGGCAGGGGAAGAATGCGCAGCCGCACGGTTCTGGTTTCGTTTTTCTGCTTTATTTTGACATTGGAATACACCAGCTGCTGCTTGGTCCTGAACACTTTCTGTATCCCTGTGGCAAGGGGAATGGCAAGCTCTCTTACTGCCATTTTTGTGATATCATACACCACCCTGCCGGAAGGTACCTGAAAATAGTCCCTGGTTTCACCAAAAATATGCAGCACTTCCATCTGCTGGTTCACGATGGCGGACAGGGGCAGGTATTCATCTTCCAGGGCCCGCACATACCGGTCCATAAGGTTGGCAGCATCTGTGGGATGCTGCCTGCGGCGCTCCCTGTAGGGAAAGGAAAACGGCTGGGGGCCTTTGTCTTTTTTTTCCTGTGTGGACACGGTATCTGTCATTTGCAGATCCGGGGAAAGTTTGCCTCTGGACCGGTAAATTTTGAATTTCTGGTGCACGGTTTCAAAACAGTCGGTCATGTTGCCGATGGTTTCACTGGTGCCCAAAAACAGGATGCCGCCCGGATTCAAAGAAAAGTTGAACATGCGCATGGCTTTTTCCTGGAGCACCGGCTGCAGATAAATCAGCAGATTTCTGCAGGAGATCAGATCGATTTTTGTAAAGGGCGGGTCCATCACCAGGTTGTGCTGGGCAAACACAACCATTTCCCTGATATTTCTGGCAATCTGATAATTATCACCCTTGCGGTAAAAATATTTTCCCAGCAGCCGGGGGGTCAGATCTGCAGCAATGCTCTCCGGATACACGCCGTTGCCGGCCTGCATCACCGCATCCCTGTCCAGGTCTGTGGCAAATATTTTAATGTCTTTGTTTTCACCGGTTTTTTCCATCACCTCCTTTGCCAGAATGGCAAGGGTATAGGCTTCTTCTCCGGTGGAACAGGCCGTGACCCAGAACCGGATCTCCCGGTTTTTTGTGTTGCTTATCAACTGGGGCAGGCAGGCTTCCATCAGCTCCTTCATAGGGGCCGGGTCCCTGAAAAAACTGGTGACGCCGATGAGCAGTTCCCGGTACAGGGTCATGATCTCCACCGGATACTTTTGTATGTACCGCACATAATCATCCAGATCATTGATCTGGTTGACGGTCATTCTGCGCTCGATGCGCCGGGAGATGGTGGATGGCTTGTAATAGGTGAAATCCACTTTGGTGCGTTCCCGCAGTTCTGAAAATATCCGGGTAAGCCCTTTCTGGTCTTTGATGAGATTCCTGGATTTTTCTTTTCCCGCCACATAGGGATGGTCGATAAAGGCCAGCAGCTGGCCCGGCATTTTTTCAGGGGGCAGAACAAAATCAGCAACCCCGGTTGATATGGCAGCCCTGGGCATGCCGTCGAATTTGGCAGTGGTGTCATCCTGGACCATGACCATGCCGCCCTGCTCCTTGACCGCCCGCACCCCCCGGGTACCGTCACTGCCGGTACCGGATAAAATAATGGCAATGGCCCGGTCTGCCTGGTCTTCTGCCAGAGATTTCAAAAAGATGTCAATGGGCAGATTCACCCCGCGGATATTGTCTTTTTCCTTTAGGATCAGTTTGCCGTGAAAAATAGACAGATTTTTTTTGGGGGGAATCATATAAATATTATTGGGCTTCACCTGCATGCCGTCGGTACACCTGTGCACGGGAATTTTTGTCTTCTTGGACAGCAGTTCCACCATCAGGCTTTTGTAGTCCGGAGACAGGTGCTGAATGACAATAAATGCCAGATTGCTGTCCTCGGGCATATGCGAAAAAAATTCTTCAATGGCTTCCAGCCCGCCGGCAGAAGCGCCGATACCCACATAATGAAATCCAGGATCCAATGTTTTGTCTTTTTCCATTTTCCCATTCTTTTTTAGAATTCAGGTTTGCCGCAATCTTTTTTAAAAGTTGAGGAATTTACCATAGCATGAATATTAATATTTTTTAAAGCCTAAATCTTTCACACCGTCAATCCAGGGTTACTTCAGCAATTTTTGCAGGGAGGAAAACATTTTCTCCCTGCAGCCATCGTTCTGAAGCAGTATCATCTGTAAACAAAATTTCCAGAGCCCTGATAAATCCAACCTGAAAAGATGCCAGCCCCCTTTGGGCCGCAACCTGAATCAGCACGGAAGAATACAGGTCCACACTTGCCCGGTAAAGGGGAAAACACGGTACCTGGATCTCCATGCCCTGATCGTATCCCTTGCGGCAGACCGCTTCATCCAGGGAATGAAACGCGCGGCAGGAAAAGGGACGCAGTCCATATATCAGACACTGGTATGCACCGTCCACATCCAGAAAAGGACAGTGACAACGGGACCTGCGCCAGAAGTTTTCATCCAGGATATCGCCTCTGCCAGAAGTGTTAAGGATACGGTGTTTCAAAAAAATCAGGCCTTCCGGCGTGGCCTGTGCCCTGATTTCATGGAAAATCACCAGGGCTTCGGGAATGGACACCCCTACCCGCAAATGGCAGCACCAGGCACACCCGGTATCACAGGCAGCTTCCCGGGGCAGTGGGACCAAACATTTTACAAAACGGTCAATGGCACCTGCAAGGACCGGTACATGAAGGCCCCGTGTGTTCAGCAATTGGGATAGCTGTTTCATGGCAGTATTACGGATCCCGGCCAGCAGTGCCCTGGCCCGATCCGAGTCCGGAGAAAAGCGGGTATCATCCATGGTTTTTATCTCCACTGCTGTATGCTTCATTTTTTTTTGGCCTGGCCCTGCGGGTGGCCGCAGCAGATAAGGGGTCATCCGGCCAGAAATGTTTGGGATAACGTCCTGCAAGGTCTTTTTTTACCTCTTTATAGGTGTTTTTCCAGAAATTTTCCAGATCCCGGGTGACCTGGACCGGCCTTGCCGCAGGCGACAACAGGTGCAGAGTTACGGCAATTTTTCCATTTGCCACTGTGGGGGTTTTGGTGCAGCCGAACATTTCCTGGAGCCGCACCGCCAGGACCGGTGAGGCCAGAACAGTGCGGCCGTCCGTATATGCCACAGGGATGCGGGAGCCGGACGGAACCGTAATGTGGGAAGGGGCCAGGTCATCCACCCTCTGCCGGTCCTCCCGGGACAAAAGCGACATGACTGCCCCTGCCAGATCCACCTGTTTCAGGTTTCGGGCAGACCGGGCATGGGTGAGAAACGGTCCGAGCCAGGCAGGCAGATTTTCCGACAAAGCCTGGTCGGACAAATCCGGCAGGCCTGTGATGCCGGCATGCTCCCGCAAAAAGT
>JAABRW010000103.1 GCA_011390695.1 Desulfotignum sp. | reverse complement strand
TCCTTGAACCAGGAGATCATCCAGAATCCCCGGAAAATTTCCACCTCAGGATTGTAATACCCCGGTATGGGCGCGGGATACGGCGGCATCAGGGGCAGGGTTTCAAAATACCTGTCCGAGGCTGTCTGCACTGTGGCAGTGGTACCGAAACTCAGACTCACCATGTGCCGGTCCATGACCCCTGCCCCCAGGGTTTCACATCCCTTATCCGAACCGCAGGCAATCACAGGGGTGCCCGCAGCAATGCCTGTGGCATCGGATGCCGACCGGGAAACCGTGCCGATGATCTCCCCTGCCGGGACCAGACGGGGCAATTTTTTTTCAGGCACAGGAAACAACGCCTTTGCCAGGCTGAAGGGACTTTTTGCCCAGCATTGTCTTTTGTAGTCAAAGGGCAGATGCCCGATCTGGCAGGCCAGGGCATCTGCGAACTCTCCGGTGAGACGATGGTGCAGAAAACCGGACACCTGGACATATTTGTGGGTGTTTTTCCAGATATCACCCTGGTGCTGCATGATCCAGTTGCACTTTCCCTGTGCCTGGATATCTTTCAATTTTTGCCCCAGCACAGGAATGAAAAACCCGAACCCCATAATGCCGGTGCCATTGGATGCCGGATCTGCCCGGCGCTGGTCCAACCAGGTGATAGCCGGCCTGAGGATTCGGCCCTGCTTATCCAGATTCACCAGGGTGTTGCGCAGGGTGGTCACCCCGACTCCGGCGATATTTTCAAACACCTGCGGCACATTCTGTTTCAGCTCCCTGCACGCTTCCCCCAGGCTGTTCCAGTAAATTTCCGGGTCCTGCTCTGCCCGGCCGGGCACAGGACTTACATAGGGGGAATACGATTTTTTTACCCTGGCCAGCAAATCACCCCGGGCGGAAAAAATCATGGCCCGCAGGCTCTGGGTGCCGCAATCAATGGCCAGAATATGACGGTCTGTCATCAGGGGTCCTTTATTTAGGGTCACTTCCTGCTGATACACAAAATGCGCATATGTTAAAGCAGATCACCGGGTTTTATTCAAGACCAAAAAAATATTGCAGCTGCCTGCTTTTAACAACCGGCATAGTAGCAAGCTAAGCAATATAAGCAATATAAATTTGAACCCGGAGACAACCTCTTGGTGAACATGAAAAATGTTCTTTAAAAAACACAAACCAGATGATAAGATGCCGGGCTTGTGAATACATTACCTTCAGGGAGTTGAAAATGGGCACGGAAATTAAAATCAGGGGATATCACACAGACCTGTACCAGCATGTCAACAATGCCCGGTATCTTGAATTTCTTGAAGAAGGCAGGTGGCAGCTGCTCGAAGACCACCTGGATCTTGATGCATTCATGGGGGGCGGATTTTCATTTTTTGTGGTCAACATCAATATTTCCTACCGCAGCCCGGCCCGGGTGGGAGACACCGTGCTTGTAAGGTCTGGCCTAAAAAAAATCGGCAACAAAAGTGCTGTTTTCCAGCAGCAGATTGTAAACAAATTCACAGGCGCGGTGTGCATTGATGCGGATATAACCTTTGTCATCGCCGACACCAGCGGCAGGCCCCTGAAACTCGAAAGAGAACTCAAGGAAAAACTATTGCAGATTCCTTTGTTTGAAGGCTGATCTCACACTTTCTCCGGCAGGCATGGGAGAATCCCCCGCATCTGTATAAAAAAATATTACAGAATTTGGGTCAGGACAACGGAAATATTATCTTTTCCTCCTCTGTCGTTGGCTTCATTAATCAGGCTGTCAACCTTTTCCCTGATTCCTTTTTCAGAGAGAAGATGGTTTTTAATCATATCATCCTCCACCATGTCGGTCAGACCATCTGAACACAGCAGAAACATATCCCCCGGATAAACATGGCCCCTGAGGACGTCCAGGGCCGGATTTTTCTGTATTCCCACGGCCCGGAGAATAACGTTTTTGAATGAATGATGATCTGCTTCTTCCCGGGTGATCAACCCTTGATCAAGCTGCTGTTTCACAAGGGTATGATCTGCGGTCAGCAGCTTGAACTGCCCGTCCCGGAACCGGTAGGTCCGGCTGTCACCGATATGCCCCAAAATGAAACGATCGTCTGTCAGAACCAGCATTTCAGCGGTGCATCCCATCCCGTCACATCCCGGGTGGGTGCCGGCATAGGTGAAGATGGTTTCATTGGCATTCAAAAAAACCTGCTGCAGGATCTGATACCGGGTCTCTTCCTGATAGGAAGCCCCGGAAAAAGCGGTTTCAGCAGCACGGGCAAACAGCTTACTGGCGATGTCTCCGGCTGCGGTACCTCCGATACCATCCGCTACAAGACAGAATCCCCGGTCTTCATCCACCAGTATGGTGTCTTCATTTTTTTGTCTGCGGCGCCCCGGGTCGGTTTTACCGTAAATAGCAAATCGGTTCATTTATCTGAATCGCTCCGTCATGAAATCCGCCAGATTTGATTCGTCATAGGAGATGTTCAACCGCTTTTTCAATTCAGCCAAATCATCATATATCTGCCTGCCGGATGAATAGCGCTGTAACTTGTCTTTTTCCAGGCACTTCATCACAATATCACTGAGTGCCGGGGGAATGTCGGTCCGAACTTCAATAACAGGCTGAATAACCCGTTTGGGGAGGGTACTCAATGCTTCCAGTTCGTTGTTGAAGCTATACAGCCGCCTGCCGGACAGGATCTCATAAAAAATGATTCCCAGGGCGTAAAGGTCTGCC
The DNA here is from genome assembly GCA_011390695.1 of Desulfotignum sp. The sequence goes on along the minus strand of JAABRW010000103.1, from coordinate 2,379 downwards.
TGATGGTCTATCTCTTTTCCCAGGGCCTGTTCCGGTGACAGATAGGCCAGTTTCCCCTTGATCACCCCTGCCCTGGTAAAGCTGGGTTCTGATCTGGCCTTGGAAATGCCGAAGTCACTTATCTTCACCTCTCCTTTAAAGGAAATCAGCATGTTCTGTGGACTGATGTCCCTGTGAATGATATTCAGCGGTTCACCGGTTTCCTCACTGGTTCTGGTATGCGAATAATAAAGACCCAGACTGATTTTCTGAATCAGAAACATGGCCAGACCCACGGGTAATCCTTTTTTTTCATGTGCCATGATCTGCGCAAGGTTTTTTCCATCAACATATTCCATGGCGATAAAGCTGGCATTGTGCAGTTTGATCAAATCATAAATCTGTACAATATTAGGGTGCTGTAAATTTGCAGCCAACCGTGCCTCCCGGATAAACATCTCCACAAAATCCTTGTTTTCAACCAGGTGGGGCAGAATCTTCTTGATGGCCACCGTCCGTTTGAACCCATCATCTCTTAAATATTCCGCCAGATATAACTCCGCCATACCTCCCTGTGCGATGCGCCGTATGAGCCGGTAGGGGCCCACTTTTTCCATATTATTGAAAGCCTGCATCTCCTTTAAACGCCTGGTTTTCAAATACCGGTCCGTAACAAGTACTGCAATAAAAAATCCGGACAGGCAGAGTATCCATATGGCCAGACCAAAGCGGTCGTATTTTTTCATGGGTCCATCCAAAGCACCTGCATCCAGACCGAACATAATCTTGCCGATTTTGACATTTGAAAACAAAAGCTCTTTTGAAAATCCCACCACCGGGGTTCCTTCATACACAAACCGGTCCACTGCAATACCGTTCATGATGGCCGTTTCTTTCATATTTTCCGGTTCTGTATAGGTTTCACCAATAAGATCGGCATTGCTGTGGGCGATAACGGTATCATCATGATCCACAATGGCAGTAAAAACCGGCTGAATTTTTTTCTGCAGTTCTCCCACTGCTATATTCAGTGCCAGAACATCTTTTTCCAGCAATGGGGACCTGATCTTTTCTCCGGTATTTTCCGCTGCCAGAATCCCTTTTTCAAAAAACTCCTGACGAAATGCATTCTGGGTATTCCGGATGAAAAAATGCCCGGCCAGGGCGATCATCAAAAAAAGTATCAAATAAACTGACATGGGTTTCCAGTTTCGCAGAAACCATGAGTGCGTAATTATTTTTCGGGTCAGGCCCGGATTTGAAACGGTTGTCAACTGCTTGGCCCATGTGATGACCGGACTTTTTTTCTCACTCAAAGACATCTGTCTTCTCCATATCAGCCTGCCTTTATACTCCAGGCCCAAGATGATTTATCAGGGTGATCCTTTTGCAATTATTGCGGCACTTTTTTCATTCAACCAGACAAGACAGTCCCAATATCGTGCCTTACCGAACAATAAAAAAATAATAATCAGTGTTATTATGGATAAATAAGCAAACATATACCGCAACCTGTCCAGATTTTCTGCTGCAAGGGAAATAAAAACTTCTCCCACCCGGGTATCGGAAAATGTTATCTCAGATGAAAAATTCATCACCTTCTGATTATTCAGTCCGGATATCCGCCAGTAACTGACATTTTCCATTGCACCGGATTTTTGTTTTTTCAGGGTGAGAAACTGATCCTGATCCGTATAGGCGATCAGTTTGTTTTTATGGTCAATAATAGAAGCGAACACCACGCCTGGTTTTGCCGTTATTTCTTCAAGGAATCTGCCCAGCAGTTCAAAATTTTTTTCCAGAAGCGGCAGACCGGATTGGCTGGAAACATCTTTTGAAATAGCCACTCCGGTTAAAATCAACTGCCGGGTATGGTTGTTTTCCCGCATATGGATGAGACCGTATAACATCAGGCAAACAACAAACCATACTGCCAGACTCATCAAAAATCTTTTTCCTGTATACATGGTTTCGCTTTTCTGTTTATTCGCCATGCAGTTGTCACCCTCCTTTTGAAAGCCTTGACCATGATACAGAAAACATCTGACCCGCCGATATCCGCCTGTATGGAAAAAATGGTGGGCAATTAAATTTCACCTATATAAAAAAAGGGTTGATGTCAAGCGCAGAATATATAATTATATCAACAATCCGGTTACTGGCTGTAATATCAGATACAGGTACGCCATGAATCCTATAACGAAAGCCCCTGTTCTCTGCGGCATAATCTTCATCATCCTATTTACATCATGCATTGCCCCGGCACCTTTGCCCCTTCAGGTTCAACCGCAATCTGTGGTGTATAAATCCAATGAATATGCGGTCTGCCGGCTTGACAAAAACACATCTCCGTCTGATCTTGCCCGGCTCCATCTCAAGAATGAAAAACTGGCCTGGAAA
>JAABRW010000102.1 GCA_011390695.1 Desulfotignum sp. | reverse complement strand
CTGGATAAAAAAGGAGAAGAAAAAATTGCAGTCTTCGACTTGGGAGGCGGTACCTTTGACGTGTCCATCCTTGAGATTGGCGACGGTGTTTTTGAAGTAAAATCCACATCAGGAGATACCCACCTGGGTGGGGAAGACTTTGACCTGCGAATCATCGACTATATTGCCAATGAATTTAAAAAAGACCAGGGCATTGATGTGCGTTCAGACAAAATGGCACTCCAGCGTCTCAAGGAAGCCGCGGAAAAAGCAAAAATGGAATTGTCCAGTGCCACAGAAACCAGCATCAACCTGCCTTTTATCACGGCAGACGCATCCGGCCCCAAACATCTGGATGTCAGACTGACCCGGGCAAAACTGGAATCTCTGGTGGCTGATCTTCTGGACAATCTGGAAGGACCATGCAAGGTGGCATTGAAAGAAGCAGGTGTGGGTTCCGGTACTGTGGACGAAGTTGTTCTGGTGGGCGGCATGACCCGCATGCCGGCCGTCCAGCAGCGGGTGGAAAAAATATTCGGCAAAAAACCCCACAAAGGGGTGAACCCGGATGAAGTTGTTGCCATGGGTGCGGCAGTCCAAGCCGGTGTGCTCCAGGGTGATGTGCATGATGTACTGCTTCTGGATGTAACCCCGCTTTCTCTGGGTATTGAAACCCTGGGCGGTGTCATGACCAAACTTATCGAGAAAAACACCACCATCCCCACCAAAAAAAGCCAGGTTTTCTCCACTGCTGCTGATAATCAGCCGGCGGTTTCCATTCATGTACTCCAGGGAGAACGGGAAATGGCGGCCGATAACAAGACCCTGGGCCAGTTTGAACTGGCGGATATTCCGCCGGCACCCCGGGGGGTTCCCCAAATTGAAGTTTCCTTTGATATTGATGCCAACGGCATTGTACAGGTATCTGCCAAAGACAAGGCAACCAACAAGGAACAATCCATACGCATTACAGCAGCTTCCGGACTTTCTGAAGACGAAATTGAAAAAATGGTCAAAGATGCGGAAATGCATGCGGAAGAAGATAAAAAAAGACGGGAACTTGTGGACACAAAAAACCAGGCTGAAGCATTGGTTGACCAGACTGAAAAGACCCTTAAAGAACACGGTGACAAAGTGGACCCAGAAACCAAAACTTCAATTGAATCTGCTGTGGCCGCCTTGAAACAGGCCAAAGAATCCAGTGACGTGGATGACATCAAGCAGAAAATTGAAACCCTTTCCCAGGCCTCGCATAAGCTGGCTGAAGTCATGTACCAGCAAGCATCTTCTTCCCAGGAAGGCCAGGCAGATACCGGTGCTGCCGGCGCCCAGACAGATGAGGATGTAGTGGACGCCGACTTTGAAGAGGTCAATAAAGACAAATAAGCCTTTCCCAAACATTGGGTTGAATATAATCCTGCCGTGGTCTATAGTGATCCGGCAGGATTTTTTTTACCACAATGCCAAAAGGAAAAAAGGGCAGAGTTTCGTTTATGCGCATAACACAGATACTGGCTGAAAACAACAGGCTGTACAGAGATGAAATTGCTCTGGTGGAACGGGTCCCTGCAAAAAAAACCAGAAAAGAACTCACCTGGCATCAGTTTTATACCATGGCCTGCAGGCTGGCCAACGGCCTTCACCAGAACGGCATCCACAAATCAGATACCGTGGTGCAGCTTATGACCAACAGTCTGGAATGGCTGCCCATCTATTTCGGCATCCTGTATACCGGTGCCTGGGCAGTGCCGTTGAATTTCCGGTTTGAATCCGATAAAATTCTGTTGTGCGCAAACACCGCAGCACCCAAAGCCTTTATATTTGGAGAAGAATTTATCCAGCGCATTGCGGCCATTCGCAGTTCCCTGGCATCCAGTGTACGTCTGTGGATTTTTGCAGGCCCCAGAGAATCCTGTCCGGAATGGGCATATCTTTTTGCTGACTTTATCAAAGACCAGAAAGGCCGTATGCCGCCGGATGTTCCCATGGCAAATGACGATGATGCAGCGCTGTACTTCACCTCAGGCACCACCGGCACCCCCAAGGCGGTACTGCTCACCCACAAAAATCTGACCCATGCCTGCGAAGTGGAAAACAACCACCATAACCAGACCCATGAGGATATATTTTTGTGCATACCGCCTTTGTATCACACCGGCGCCAAAATGCACTGGATGGGGTCTTTTCTGGTGGGAGGCAAGTGCATCCTGCTCAACGGGGTCAAACCGGAATGGATTTTCGAAGCTGTTTCTGAAGAAGGCTGCACCATTGCCTGGCTTCTGGTTCCCTGGGCCCATGATATTCTCATTGCCATAGAAAACAAGACCCTTGATCTGTCACACTATCATCTGGACCAGTGGCGGCTGATGCATTCCGGGGCCCAGCCCGTCCCCCCCAGCCTTGTCAAAAGATGGCAAAAATACTTTCCAGGTCAGGGATATGACACCAACTACGGCCTTACCGAATCCACGGGCCCCGGATGTATCCACCTGGGCCTTGAAAACAGTCACCGCATAGGCCCCATAGGCAAAGCAGGCCACGGGTGGGAGGCAAAAATTGTGGACAAGCAGGGCAACCACCTGTTCGGCAATGAAACCGGTGAATTGATCGTTCGGGGACCAGGGGTGATGAAAGCCTATTATAAAAACCCGGAAGCCACCGACAAAGCTCTTCACAACGGATGGCTGCACACCGGTGATCTGGCCCGATATGACATGGAAGGATTCATCTGGCTGGTGGACCGGAAAAAAGACATGATCATTTACGGTGGAGAAAACATTTATCCCAATGAAATTGAAAATTTCTTTCTGGGCCACGAGAAAATAAAAGATATCGCTGTTATCGGCGTGCCGGATGAGCGCTTAGGTGAAATCCCCGCAGGCATCATCAGCGTCAAGCCGGGCTGCATGATCTGTGAAAACGATATTCAGGAATTCCAGCAGGCCCTGCCCCGGTATAAACGCCTGAAAAAAATTTTTTTCGGCGATGTACCCCGCAACCCCACCGGAAAAATTGAAAAGCCCAAGCTGCGGCGCCTGTACGCGGAAGACAAACGAAAAGACCTGCAAAAACTGCTGCGGTAGGTAAACCATAAGGAACACACCATGATATTCATGAGACCTTTTCTTCTCATCACCCTGGTTTTCTGCTGGGCCGTTCCCGGTAATACATCTGATACCACGGCCCCTGTACAAACCATCCTGGACGGTATTGAAAACCGGTATGCCGGTAAAAGTTTTACCGCCGATTTTTTACAGACATCCACTTTGTCTGCTTTGGATATAGATGAAACAGCATCCGGCAGGGCCTGGTTCAGCCACCCCGGAAAAATGAAATGGCAGTACCTGTCCCCGGAACGCCACGATATTATTACCAACGGCACAGAACTGTGGATCTTCAGACCCGAAGAAAACCAGGTCATGCGCGGAAATGCATCCCAGTTTTTCCAGTCAGGGGCCGGCGGGGCATTTTTATCAGATATCTCCCTGATCCGGAAAAATTATACCGTATCTGTTAAGGAGGCAACACAAGACCGGGCTGAACTGCTCCTTGAGGACCAGTCCGGAAATCCGGACATTCACCGCATCATCATCCGGGTATGCCCCAAACAATTTCATATTTCCCATGTCACTACTGTGAATGCTTTTGGAGACACTACCCACTTTGAATTCAGCAATATAAGTTTCCGGCAGATACCGGATGAGCGGTTTGATTTTACCATCCCTTCCGGGGTTAACGTAATTGAAATGAACTAAAATACAGAGAAAGGTTTCTTGTGATGAAAGAAGTTATCCAGAATCTGGCCCGGAATAAAAATGCCATTATCCTGGCCCATAATTATCAACCTCCTGAAATTCAGGATATTGCTGATCTTTGCGGAGATTCTCTGGAACTGAGTATCAAGGCCGCAAAAACCTCAGCCGAAATAATTGTGTTCTGCGGTGTCCATTTCATGGCGGAAACCGCATCCATCCTCTGTCCGGAAAAAACCGTGCTGCTGCCGAACACAGATGCCGGATGCCCCATGGCGGACATGGTGGACCCGGACGCCCTTACCGCACGCCAAAAAGCCTTGGGTGGTATCCCTGTGGTGACCTATGTCAACTCTTCGGCCGCTGTCAAGGCGGTGTCCGACATCTGCTGCACCTCGGCCAATGTGATCCAGGTGGTAAATGCCCTTAAGGCGGATGCGGTGCTCATGACCCCGGACAGAAACCTGGCCCGGTATGCAGCAGGGCATACGGATAAAAAAATTCATCTGTGGGAAGGATACTGCCCGTTTCACAACAATCTGACCAAAGCGGATGTAAATGCTGCCAGACAGGCCCATCCAGAGGCCCTGTTCATGGCCCATCCGGAATGTCCGCCAGAGGTACTGGCCATGGCCGACACCATCCAGTCCACTTCCGGCATGATCCAGTTTGCCAGAACCAGCACCCTTCGCCAGTTCATCCTGGGAACGGAAAACGGGCTGCTGTATCCCATTTCAAAAGCAAACCCGGACAAGCAGTTTTTTCCCGCATCCCCCAAGATGGTGTGCCCTGACATGAAAAAAATCAGTCTGGCAGATGTGAAACACAGTCTGGAAACCCTGGCAGGTGAGGTCCGGGTGCCGGAAGATACCAGGAAAAAAGCACTGGGTGCGGTGCAGAAAATGATCGATCTGGCCTGATGCCAAAAGGCCGGCATCCTTCAGATACCGGCCTTTTAAAAACTGCTGCAGCAAAATCGGTCTGCCCAAAAAATCCGGCAAATCAAAAATCACATATCTTCAAATGCCTCATCCGGGATATCGGCATTGGTATAAAATTTTTGTACATCATCACAATCATCCAGCGCATCCATGAACCGAATCATCTGTTCCGCTTCTTTGCCGGTGACTGCTGTCATGGTCTGGGGGAGCATGGTGATTTCCGCCATCTGGCACGCAATGCCGGCCTTGTCAACAGCCTCCTGCACCGCTTCAAATTCCCCCGGTTCGGTGATCACCTCAAACACATCCCCTTCATCTCTGATATCCTCAGCCCCGGCATCCAATGCCACCTCCATGAGGGTGTCCTCATCCACGGCATCCTTTGCCACGGCGATCAGCCCTTTTTTATCAAACATC
>JAABRW010000100.1 GCA_011390695.1 Desulfotignum sp. | reverse complement strand
GCCTGGCCGTGAGCAGGCAGCAGACAGCGTTCAGAACCACCGGATCAGGGAAACGATTCGAATGCTTCGGCGTATTACAGACTTTTTTCTGGAAAATTTCTATCCTGTTGACGGTGTGCTGGAGCAAAAAGCCCGAACCATTCGGATTGATCTGGATCCTGACGTACCTGAAGAAAGGATCACCGGTCAGGTGACGGCTTTTTTAGATTACAGCCGGGAATTGAAACAGAAAATTTTGTTTGATTTTTCATCTGTAAATGCCGGTTTTCAGGATCTGTTGACCCAGGTTTCCCAGCTTGAATCCGTGATTTCAATGGAATTCAATGCCGGTGAGAAGGAAAAACGGTTTTTGTCTTTTGAAAACAGCATCGGCCGGGAAATGGGAGCAATTTCTGAAGCCTTTAAGCTGAAAAATAATTTCAATGAGCTTAAAGCGGCGGTTATCTCCCGGTTAAAAAATATCACACAGATTGTCGAACAAAAAAAGGAAAGTGAAAAAAAACAGCTGGAAAAGGCCAATGACACCATAAAAAAACTCAAAAAAAAGATTGCCGCCGTGGAGGCCATGGCTGAAAAATTTTCCAGTAAAGCAAAGACATATCGCAGACAGGCCCTTTATGATGCCTTGACCGAAGTGCATAACAGAAAATCCTTTGATCAGAAAATCGACCGGGAACTGACCATGCTGGATGACCATGAGTCTCTGGCCTTGATCGTTTTTGATATCAATGATTTCAAATGGATCAATGATTCCTTCGGCCATGTTGCCGGAGATAAGGTGCTTAAAGTGGTGGCTGATAATTTGAAGAAAAATTTCAGGAAAACCGACTTTGTGGCCCGGTACGGAGGAGATGAGTTTGTGGTGCTTTTGAATGGATTGAGTCAGGAGATGGTTCAGGAACGGATCGACGGGTTCAAATCACTCATATCCAGGATCAAGTTTGTATCCCATGCACGGCAGATGGATATCAAGGTATCTGTCAGCGCGGGTATGGCCATGGCATCCCCCGGGGATTCCGGTGCTGCGCTGCTTCACCGGGCGGACCAGGCAATGTATGAAGACAAAAAAAAGACGGTGGCGGCGACTGATTCTCCATCCGTCTCATCATGATCCCATGGGATCTATTTGTATAATGCCATGCGTTCAGCCATGGAAAGTTGCTGGGAATCGGTCCGCGGCAGGTTGTTTGGGCAGGTGCAATTTCTTCCGGTATGTTTTGCCTGATAAAGGAATTGATCCGCTTTTTCGATCAATTCATTGGCCGAGTACTGACTCATTCCGTTGTATTCACTCACCCCGAAGCTGGCAGTGAGTCGGATCCGCTGCTTTTTCAGGTACAACCCGTGTTGTTCCAGTTTTTCTCTCAGCCGCTCCGCCGTCTGGATCGCATTGACCAGTTTTTCATTGGGCAGAATGAACAGAAATTCTTCTCCGCCGTACCGACAGGGATAATCCACCTGTCGAATATTTTGTTTCCATAACCCGGTGATTGCTTTAAGCGCCTGATTACCGGACTCATGCCCAAACTCGTCATTGATGATTTTGAAATGATCAATATCCGCCAGGATAATGCAGCAGGGCAGTCCGGAACGTCGGGTCCGTTCCATCTCATTATTAAGGGTTGTCACTAAAAACGAGTAATTGTAATATCCGGTGAGTTCATCTCTGATGGAAAACCGTTTCAACCGTTGGTAGGCTTTTTTCAGTGATTCATATTTTTGTTGGACAGGACAATCGATGATTCCTGCCGGACAGGTTTTCATTTTTTTTGCCGTATTGTTTTTGGGTACTATTTGTCCGGATATTAAATTCATCAAAATTTACCTTTTTATTCCGTTTCAAGAAACCAACGTCTGAAATGAAATTTGCCGATGTCTCTTGTCCTGGAAAATCAGAATCTTCAGGTTTTGATACTATATAATTATCAGGTTGTCAAAAAAATCATCAAAGGGAAATACAAAAATCGAAATGGTGGAATGGTTATTAAAGTTTTGACTCTGATACGTCGATACAGTACATATATTTTTGCATGTTAAAATCTGTTTATATGAATGAGAAGGAGAAATCTATGTCGCAAGAGACAAAAACCATGGATCAGGCGCTTCAGGCTTCAACCGTGAAAACAGGCAAGTACCTGACTTTTTCACTGGAAAACGAAGAATACGGCATCGGAATCCTTAAAGTCAAAGAAATTATTGGCATGATGCCCATTACATCGGTTCCCCGAACTCCTGATTTTGTCAAGGGGGTGATCAATTTGCGGGGAAAAGTGATTCCTGTGCTGGATCTGCGGACTAAGTTTGAAATGGAGCCCATCCCCTATACGGAAAGAACCTGCATTATTGTGGTAGAGATCGATTCTGATACGTCCACGTTGCTGATCGGTATTGTGGTGGATGCGGTGTCTGAAGTGCTCAACATCCGGGAAGATGAAATTGAAGATACCCCCGAATTCGGGACCCAGTTGAAACATGACTATATTCTGGGCATGGCCAAGCGGGACGGCGGGGTGAAAATTTTGCTCAATATTGATCGGGTGTTGTCTCCGGATGAAATCACGGCCATTGAGAAAACCGCGTGATCGATGGTGATATTTTTTCAGATTTAAAGGAGCCAGTAAAAAATGTTAAAAAGGTTGAAACTGGGAACCAAAATGATGCTGGGTTTCTCAGCGGTGGCGTTGATTACTTTGATCCTGGGGGTCGTGGGATACTATGGGGCCGGTAAAGGGCAGCAATCCGTTCAGGAGATCGGCACGGTTCGGCTGCCCGGGGTGGACAGCCTTCTGGTGATCAAAGGGCAGGCGGAACGTGCCCGGGGAACCATGCGGACCCTGTCTTTGCCCGGATTGTCTGACGATGTCAGAGATCGACAGTTTCAGAATCTTGCCGAGCTGCGGCAGGTGTATGAAAAAGCGTTTGAGACATATGAATCACTTCCGAAAACCGATCAGGAAACCCAAGTGTGGCAACGATTTGTAGAGGCCTGGAATGCATGGCGGGAACAAAACAATCAATACATGGAGATTACAAAACAGTTTGACGAACTGGGAATGCGGGATCCCATGCTCGTGGGTCGTCAGGTGGAATCTTTTGCCAAGGACCATTACCGTGTGGTTCAACAGGTATTGAGTCTGATGGGGTTGGGCCACATGTTTGACGGAGGCGACGATCATGTCGCATGCAGTATGGGCAATTGGCTGAATGAATTCAAGACGGATAACCCAGCCCTCAAGGATGCGGTGCAGGCCATGCATGAGCCCCATCAGCTTTTTCATGAGGCAGTGAAAAACATCAAGACCGCGTATTCCCAGGGAGAAATCCTGAAGATGCGGCCCATCTATCAAAAAGAGATGCTGCCGGCCATTGATGAAGTGTTCCATTATTTCGATGAAATGCTTCGGATTGTGGATCAAGGCATTTATCTGTCTGAACAGGCCAAGAATTTGATGCTTGGACCTTTGACCGATGCCATGAGGGAAGCGATTGTTCTGCTGGATGAACTGGTGGCGCTCAATCAGGAGGCAGCGGTCCGGGAAGTGAATCTTGCGGAGGCTCAGGCAAACTGGATCAGACGGGTGTCCATCATCGCTGCGGTTGCGGGTGTGGTGCTTGCCCTGCTGCTGGGTTTTTTCATTTCCCGGGGCATCTCCCGATCTCTCGCACGCATTTCCCGCGGCATGAGCGAAGGCGCAGATCAAGTGGCATCCGCATCCGGCCAGGTGTCTTCCTCAAGTCAATCCATGGCTGAAGGGGCGTCCGAACAGGCGGCTTCCATTGAAGAGACCTCTTCCTCCATTGAAGAGATGGCATCCATGACCAAGCAGAACGCGGAAAATGCCGGCAATGCGGATGGGCTGATGAAGGACGTCAATCAGGTGGTTCTGACAGCCAATGAATCCATGGAACAGTTGACACACTCCATGGATGACATTTCCAAAGCCAGTGAAGAAACCTCAAAAATTATCAAAACCATCGATGAGATCGCGTTTCAGACCAATTTGCTTGCCTTGAATGCCGCCGTGGAAGCGGCCCGGGCCGGAGAAGCCGGTGCCGGTTTTGCCGTGGTGGCGGATGAGGTAAGAAATCTGGCCATGCGGGCAGCCAATGCAGCCAAAGACACGGCCGAACTGATCGAAGGGACCGTAAAAAAAGTGAATGACGGATCCAAAATGGTTTCTACCACCAGTGACGCTTTTAGCAAAGTGATGGAAAGTTCAGGTAAAGTGGGTACGCTGGTTGCTGAAATTTCCCAGGCATCCAGGGAGCAGTCTCATGGTATTGATCAGGTAAATATCGCTATCTCTGAAATGGACAAAGTGGTGCAGCAGAATGCCGCCAATGCGGAGGAATCCGCTTCAGCCGCCGAAGAAATGAATGCCCAGGCGGAACAGCTTAAAGAGTATGTGGAAGAACTGGTGGTGATGGTGAGGGGAAAAAAAGGATCGACCCGCCGGGAAAGTGGTGGGGGAAGCGGTCATCAACTCAGACGTCCTGCAAAAGCATTGCCTTCAACTGCCGGATCGGGTGTGCCTGAAAAGAAAAAATCGTCGGATGATAGGACCAAGGAGGTCAGGGCGGATCAGGTGATTCCGTTTGATGAGGATGATTTCGAAAATTTTTAGTGAATGATTTTATGGCCGCAAAATTCAGTTGGATTTTGCGGCCATATCCGGTTTCCAAAGCACTTCATACAATTCACTGCGCCGGCTTTTCAGATTTCTGACACTGCCGATCTGGCGCAGCTCTTTTAACAGATCCCGGTCCAGGTCCACCATCAGAGTCATCTCCGTGTTGGGTGTGGCTTCGGCCGCAATGGCATCATGGGGAAACGCGAAATCGGACGGGGTGAACACGGCGGACTGGGCATACTGGATATCCATGTTCTCCACCTTGGGCAGGTTGCCCACGCTGCCGGAAATGGCCACGTAGCATTCGTTTTCAATGGCCCGGGCCTGGGCACACCGCCGGACCCGCAGATACGCGTTTTTGGTGTCGGTCCAGTAGGGCACACACAAAAGGGTCATGCCTTTTTCCGCCAGGTACCGGGACAGTTCGGGAAATTCCACGTCATAACACACCAGTATCCCGATCTTGCCGATATCGGTCTGAAACGCCTTCAAAGAATGCCCCCCCTTGAATCCCCAGTACT
>JAABRW010000099.1 GCA_011390695.1 Desulfotignum sp. | reverse complement strand
TCCGGAACCAGCTGTTTTTTGACCAGATCAGAATGGATTTGTGCCACCCCGTTCACGGAATGGCTCCCGATGATGGCCAGATTGGCCATGCGCACCTTTTGTTCATGTCCTTCCTGGATGATGGACATTTTAGCGATCATCTCATGATTGTCCGGGCCGAACCGTTCCTTGACCCGGGCGATGAACCGCCGGTTGATTTCAAAAATGATCTGAAGATGCCGGGGAACCACCTTGTTTAAAATGTAGACTGACCAGGTTTCCAGGGCTTCGGGTAAAAGGGTATGGTTGGTGAATGCCAGGGTTTTGACCGTCACATCCCAGGCGGTCTCCCATACCAGTTTTTTTTCATCCACCAGTATGCGCATCAGCTCTGCGACCGCTAAAGCCGGATGGGTGTCGTTGAGCTGGATGGCCACATGGTCATGGAACCGGGAAAAATCGCTGTGCTGTTTTTCAAATTTACGGATAATGTCACGGATGGCACATGCCACCAGAAAATATTCCTGGATGAACCGCAGTTCTTTGCCCGTTTCCTTGGAGTCGGATGGATACAGGATTTTGGTGACGCTTTCCGACTGGATTTTCCGGCTGACCGCCTTGATATAATCCCCGTCATTGAAAATATCGATGTCAAAATCCTTGGATGCGGCGGCGGAAAAAAGCCGGAGCCGGTTCACCGTGCGCCCCCGGTGACCGGCGATCATGATGTCATGGGGCCGGCCGACAAACAGTTTTTTGCGGGTCCACATCGGCTTGTAATGCCCGTTTTTATCCTGGCGCTCTTCAATTTTGCCGTAAATGGGCAGCACATACTGTTCTCCGGAGCGCCGGATCAGCCAGGGCGAGGATCGGTTGGGCCAGTAATCCGGCCGTTCCTGCTGATATCCGTTGGCAATCGTTTGGCGGAACAACCCATAGTCATAGTTGATGCCATATCCATACCCCGGCATATCCAGACTGGCCATGGAATCCAGGAAACAGGCGGCCAGTCGTCCTAAGCCCCCGTTGCCCAGGGCCGGGTCCTGTTCTTCCTCCACCAGTTTTTCCAGATCAATGCCCTGCTTTTTCAAAAATCGGACACAGGGATCGAAAATGCCCAGATTCAGCAGGTTGTTGGACAAAAGCCGGCCGATGAGAAATTCCATGGACAGGTAATACACCTGTTTGGCCTTGTTTTTCTCATACCGCTTTCGGGTGTCGAAATGAATGTCCATCAGATATTTGCCCACGGCATAGGACACTGCATTGAGCTGGTCTTTTTGTGTGGCTTCAGCCAGAGGCTTGCCCAGAACATATTTCACATACTGCTGAAATGATACTTCAAAGCTGGTGAAGTCAAAAAACGCCATAGCTGTCTCCCATTTGCCGGGGGATAAAAAAACAAAAAGGCTGCCGGACCCCGGGCACCGGCAGGTAAATGCCCGGATCAGGCATCAGATGTCAGGGTTTTAAGGACATCTTCCTTGCCGATGATCCCCACCAGTTTTTTGTTCTCCACCACGGGGATGGTGTGAAAATGTTTTTCCACCATGAGGCTGGCCATCTCACTGACCGGTGTGTCCGGTGTCACGGTTACCACATCCCTGACCATGGCCTGGGCCACTGTGGCAGCGGCAATTTTTTGAAATTCGTCATCCAGTTTTTTTGAGGAAAACAACGGGAAAATGGAATCCAGGATGGTGAAAATCGGGGGAATCGGCATCTCTTTCTGCTGAAAGATCAGATCACTCTGGCACAGGATGCCTACCAGCTCTTCCCGGTCATTGACCACGGGCACCCCGTTGATATGGTTGTTGAGCAGTATTTTTACGGCACTGGCAATATCGGTATCCGGGGTTACACTGATGATGCTGGTTTGCATAATGTCGCGGGCTTTGATCATGGGCATCTCCTTTCCAGGCAATAAGGGCGGTATAAACAGTTTTATATCATAGTATACAGCAATCTTTGCGCCACAACAAGCACAGAAAATTACGGGAAAAATTTGACTTTGCTGGGATTGGTGGTCATTATCTGGTAAGGTGAATGTGGTGTTTCAATCAACCCTGATACAAGGAGGACTTATGCAGCTTGCCATTAATTTTAAGCAGATGGAATCCTCAGACGCCCTGAAATCTTATGCCCAGGAAAAACTGGACAAACTGGACAAAATGCTGGATGCCCCGGGGGAGGCAAATCTGGTTTTATCTGTTGAAAAAATTCGTCATATTGCGGAAGTGAATCTGATCAGTGATAAACTGAGAATCAATGCCAAAGAAGAAGCGGAAACCATGTATTCCGCCCTTGACGGTCTGGCGGACAAAGTGCAGGCCCAGATAAAGAAGAACAAGGAAAAAGCCCGGCGGCACCTGGCCGGTGACAAGCAGACCATCAAAACCACTCCCGTGCTGGAATCGCTGGCAAAATAAGCGTAAAAACCTTCTGCCGCAGTCTTTTTTGCGGCCTTAAAACAGACCCGCACCGCCGGGGCGAGAAACCTTGATCCGCCCCGGCGGTTATTTTTTTTCCGGATCCATCTCCGGGGTTCCGGAGATATCCACGATTTTTCCGTTCAGGTAGTCTTTGGTCCGGTACCGGGAAATCTGCATCATTTTTTGGGTGATATCGGCCATTCTTTCCAGCTGGTCCTGGATTTTTTTGATTCTGGGATAATTGGGATCATCCTCAGGCATATCCAGCATTATCAGTTCAAAATAGCCGGATATGCTCATCAACGGCTGGTTCATTTCATGGCATACCGCACCGGAGAGTTCCAGCACACCCTGGAGCCGGTCCTTTTCCCTGTGAACTGTTTCTGTTTCTTTTCTTTGGGTGATGTCGGTCAACACGGAGATTTTTTTATCTGCCGTATAGGAAGACCTGAATTCAATATCTTTGACTTGTAGGTCTTTGCACATGATTTTAAATTCACGGATATGGACCGGGCCTTCAATGGGGATATCGTTTTTCCAGGCCTCAAGCACCTGCTGCCGATACGCCGGATCCGGATACGCTTTTTGAAACCACGTGTGTTTGTCTGGAATATCTGCCAGAGTATACCCGGTTATTTTGGTAAAATACGGGTTGACGTAAAGGTATTGGTCATCCTTGTCAATCAGGGTGATCCCGTGGGGGGTGCTTTCCAGGATCAGAGAAAGGGTCTCTTTTTCTTTTTGAACGGCACGTTCGGCGTTTATCTTTTTATTTCGGATACGAATGGTCTGCCAGGTAATGTAGATGGACAAAGCAAGTATCACCAAAAAAACGGCAAGGAACACTTGGTTTATTTTGTCAACTAAAAGACGGATCTCTTTTTGTACATCCTCGACATATATGCCGGTTCCCACAATCCATCCCCAGGGATCGAACATTTTGACGTAGGAAATTTTTGGAACGATTTTATGGGGAGCATCCTTCCACTGCCAGTAATAATTAACATACCCTTCCCCTTTGTTCAAGGCGGTTTCCACCATGGCGATGAAAGGATAATCGCCCTGAATGTCAGAAAAAGAGGTCAGGTCCCGGCCTTCCAGATCCGGGCGGTACGGGTGCATAAGCATGAACGGATGCCGGTCGATAATCCAGAAATAATCTTTGGCTTCAGATCCATACCGAAGGTACCGTATCCGATCCCTGGCACGGGATTTGGCCTCGGCCATGGTCAATTCACCGGACAAAGCCCTTTCATGGTATTCAGACAAAAGACTGACCGTATTGTGTGTCAGCGACTGGATCAACTCTTTTTTCTGATCTGTCAGGCTGTTTTTAAAGGAAGGAATAAAAATCAGGCTGACGCTCAGGACAAATATCACCAGTACTGTCCAGATGGGAACAATAATCGTGAATGTTTGTTTGAATAAATCGGATTTCAGGCATGTTTTCAGGATCTGGATCATGTGCATTGGAAGGATTGCTCCAAATGGAACACGCGCCTGCCGAACCCGGCTCCGAATGATTTCCCGGCAAACGCGTGATGAATTATGCCTTGGTTTTTTTCAAAAACCCATTCAACTGGGCGATGTGCAGTTTTTCTTCCTTGATGATATGATCCAGTTTGTCATGTCCGTATTTGGGGGGGACCACATCCTTTAGACCCAGGTAAAACAAAATGGATTCTTTTTCCAGGCCGATGGCTGTGGTGATGATGTCTTCAATGGGTTCTTCACCGGTGAAAGCCTCGACAATATCCGGGTCTCCTTCGCCGCCGTGACTGTCTGCCATGGCTTTCAGGTACATGGACAGTTCATCGGCCGGATCGAACACTGTCGCTTGTTTCTCCTGTTTTGATATGTCTTTTTGCATGGATTCAAAAATCACTTTGTGCTTGTCTTCCATGCGGGCCAGTTTTTCCAGAAATGCCTTGTCGTCTGGATCCTGCTGCAATGCGGCGGCTTTTCTGTAAAAATTGGCGCCGTTGGCTTCAATCTGGATTGCCATTTCAAATACTTCGTTCACATTAAAATCATATGCCATGAATTATCTCCTTAAATGAATTTCAGTCCACTCTTTCATTTAGATTCCATAAAATACTTTCCCTTCACATGTCAAGGGAAATCACCCCTGGAAAATTTTGTCAAATGATCTCTTGACCGATATCAAAAAAAAAGGTATCTGTAGGGTCGTGTTGATAGAAAAATTGGCAAACGGGCGGTTAACTCAGCGGGAGAGTGCTACCTTCACACGGTAGAAGTCACAAGTTCAATCCTTGTACCGCCCACCAATCTTTCATCCCTCTCCCCCCTTTTTTTCCATTCTCACCAGTTGTTCAGAAAAAAATCCACTGAGACAGGTTGGTTTTTACAATTTATCGGATCAATGGCAAAAAAAAGTTTAAACTTGTGTTATGATGCAATAAGATGCGAAAAAATGCATGGGATTTTCATCAACACAGACAGCCACGGGGCGGGTTGCGATTGCACAGACTTCCGGCGGCTCTGTAGCCAATGTCCGGGCCCTGGCCCGGGGAGAGATGTCGGTCTGGTTCAGGCGGATGTGGCTTTCCATACGTTAAAAGGCGAAGGCCCTTTTCCAGGGATTGACGGAAACGGATCTGAATCCGGTATACCTCAAACCGGAGTTTACCATTGAACGTCTTGCCCAACGCAGATTTGACGGTATTTCTCTCATGGCGGGAACGCCGGCCCAAGCCATTGCGGATATCATCGGCCCTGAATT
>JAABRW010000098.1 GCA_011390695.1 Desulfotignum sp. | reverse complement strand
CTCCTTGACAGTCTTTTTTATCATCTGTGCACTTATGTTCAATGTCTCAATCTGTCCCTTTTCCAGCCGGGGTGCCATCACTTTTGCCGCGCCGGTCCGGTTGATGACACAAGGCAGGGACAGGGCCGCACCATGGATGCCGAACTGTCCGGTGAGTACCCGGGATACGGACAAAACCCGCCCGGTGTCACGGCAGACGGCTTCGGCCAGTTCAGCGGCCACGGCAGACGGGCCGTAGTATGCACTGGATCTGCCTGCCAGATCCACGATCAAGGCACCGGCCTGCCGGGTCTGGTCAAACAGATCTGCAAGGATATCTTTTTCCATGAAGGTTTCTATGGGCACCCCGGAGACGCAGCAGTAATCCTGCAGGATGATCATATCATCGGAATGCCTGCCCACCACCTGGGCTGCCACGTTTTCCATGGAAACCCCCAGGTTTTTGGCAATGAAAAACCGCAGCCGGGTGGCATCCAGAATGCCGCCCAGGCCCATGATCTGGTGAGATGGCAATGGCGAATGCTGCGCAAAAACCGTGGTCAGCAGATCCACCGGTTCGGTAACCACAATGACCTTTGTGCCGGGATTGGTGATTTTTTCTGCATATGTCTTGATAATATCTTTATTTTCCTGGAACAGGGCATCTCTGTCCATGCCGGGTTTGCGCACGGCCCCGGCAGTGATGATAATGATGTCTGCAGTAAGCACCGTATCCGGATCATCTGTGCCCTGGATAGAGGTCCTGTATCCCCGGATGGGGGCTGCCTCCATCATATCCAGGGCCTTGCCCTGTGCCAGTCCTTCCTGGATGTCGCAGAGGGTGACGTGGTCCACCCCTTTTTCCGCCAGAAAAAAAGCAGTGTTGGCGCCGACATTTCCGCTGCCGATGATTCCGATCATGAAAACCTCCTTCTATGGTAAATTGCATGTGCTGCATGGTGAAAAGATATGCAATGTCAATGTGTATATGCAAAAGGGATGCCTGTAATGTAGGCTGATCCAGAAGATATTGTCAAATCCAAAAGAAAAAAATGCCGGGACCAGCCACTGCCCGGCCGTGCCAGGCAGTGATACCATATTGGTTTGAAACAACAGATAAATGACAGGTTGTGGACTGAAAATTCATGGTTATGATTATGTGTATTGACCTTGAACCAAACAGGAGAGCAACCATGGAACGACTGCTGATCACCGGTGCATCCGGTTTTGTGGGAACACACCTGTCCCGGCATTTTCTGCAAAAAAATGTGCATGTGACAGGGCTGGGCACGTCCGAATACCATCCTTTTTCACAGGAGTTTGATAATTTTGAATGGGTGCAGGCAGACACCACGCAGCCGGGAGAGTGGCAGGATTACCCGGCCCGGGCAGATACCATTATCAACCTGGCCGGGCAAAATATTTTCAAACGCTGGAACAAAGCCTATAAAAAGGCTATTTATGATTCCCGGATTCTTACCACGCGCAATCTTGTGGCTGCCATGGCAAAAGGCACGCCGGCAAAACTGCTGAACGCTTCTGCTGTAGGCATTTATGGAGACGGCAAAGAACAGCTGCTTACAGAAGACGCAGAAACAGGATCGGATTTTCTTGCCCGGGTCTGCCTGGACTGGGAAGCTGAAGCCCGCAAGGCAGAGCAGACCGGGGCATCAGTAAACATCATGCGGTTCGGGGTGGTGCTCGGGGAAGGAGGGGCGTTGTCAATTATGTCCCCGGCATTTAAATGGTTTGCCGGCGGTCCCCTGGGCAGCGGAAGGCAGTGGTTTTCCTGGATCCATATGCAGGATCTGATCCGGGCCGTGGATTTTCTGGCGCAAAAACCGGATGATTCATGCACCTGCAATCTGGTGGGGCCCGAACCTGTCCGGCAGCGGGATTTTGCAAAAGCCCTGGGAAATGCATTGCACAGACCCGCACTGGTGCCTGCTCCGGCCTTTATGGTGAAACTGGTCATGGGCGAGCTGGGAGCTGCTTTGCTCCAGAGCCAGAAAGCTACCCCCAAAGCGTTGCTGGATCTGGGGTTCACATTTGAATATGACAATGTTGCAGCTGCCCTGGCAGCAATATTCGATAACGCCTAAAAGTTACTTGCGATTGCCCTGAATCTGGTATACAAACTGTAGCAAAACTGGTATTTTACCTGATTATGATACAGCTTGTCCCAATAATAAATCAGGTATGAACCCATTTGTGAAAAACATAAATCAGGAGGAAAACCCCCATGAATTTTGGATCCATTGATGAAATACTGGAATTTGCCATCGGTAAGGAAAAAGAAGCGGTTGCATTCTACAACACGCTTGCACAGGAGGCCACCAGGCCCTCCCTTAAGGGTATTTTCGAAAACTTTGCCAGAGAAGAAGAAAAACATGCAGCCCTGCTGTCTGATATTTCCGGAAACAAGGAAAAAATCGATTCCTATGAGTTCAAAAAGATACCGGATCTGAAAATCAGTGATTACATGGTGGAAAAAGAGTATGAACAGGGAATGCCCATGCCGGAAATTCTCAAGATAGCCATGAAAAGAGAAGAGAAAGCGGTGAAACTCTATCAGACCCTGGCAGATCAGACCGATAATGCAGACGGCAAAAAAGTGTTCATGATGCTGGTCCAGGAGGAATCCAAACACAAACTGGGTCTGGAATCCATGTATGACGATTACCTGGCGGACCAGGACAACTGAACCGGAAAAATCCCCTATGGACCTGACCTGCCTTTTCCGACCGTCTTCCATGGCGGTCATCGGGGTGTCCACCTCCCGGGACAGCCATCCGGCCAATGTGATTTACAACAAAAATCACCTGCGGTATCCGGTACAGACCTTTGCGGTCAATCCCAAAGGGGGGCGGCTTAACAGAGAACCCCTTTACAGGAGCGTGGCAGATATTGAAATTCCCGTGGACCTGGCCGTGATTGCCGTCAAGGCCAGGTTTGTTCCTGAAGTTGTGTCCCAGTGCATTGACAAAGGCATAAAAGGGGCGGTGATCATTTCCGGGGGGTTTGCTGAATCCGGCAGCAGGGATCTGCAGAAACAGGTGACAGACATTGCAGCCAGTGCAGATTTTCCTTTTGTGGGTCCCAACTGTTTGGGCATTTATTCTCCTGATGCTGTGGATACATTCTTTTTGCCTGGAGAGCGTATTATCCATCCCAAAAAAGGCAATATCGGATTTGTTTCCCAGAGCGGCGGGGTGCTGGTGGACCAGATGGTGAAATTTGCCGGCGAGGGCATCGGGGTGTCATCTGCAGTGAGCATCGGCAACAAAGCCTGTCTTCGGGAAACAGACATGATCGACTGGTTTGAGCAGGATCTGGCCACCCGGGTCATTGCCTTTTATATTGAAGGTTTTGACTGCCGGGAAGGCAGGGATTTTATCAAACGTGCCGAGACCTGTTCCAAACCCATTGTGGTGCTCAAAGCGGGCAAAACCGCCAGAGGCATTGCAGCCGCCTCCAGCCATACCGCTTCCATGGCCGGTGACTACCGGGTGTTTTCACAGATCATGCAGCAGCATTGTGTGGCAGAGGCAGATACGGAATATGAACTCACCTCCTTTTGCGAAGCCTTAAGCTGTTACCCCAGGGGAATCTTCGGTAATGTGGGCATTGTTTCCGTTTCCGGCGGACACGGGGTGGTGGCGGCAGATGCCTGCGGCCATCACGGCCTGGATATCCCCAAAATTGCACCATCCACTGCTGATGCCATTCGGTCCAGGCTGTCCCCGGAAATCCGGGAAATTGCCGCCCTGGAAAATCCTCTGGACCTGACCGGTTCCTGTGTGGATGCAGATATCCTCACATCCGTACGACACCTGTCCCGGGACCAGAACCTTGACTGTATCCTGGCCCTGCTGCTGCCGTATTCTCCGGGTATTTCCGCTGACATCGGGGCCAAATTGAGCCAGGTGGCCAGAAATGAGGGCAAGCCCCTGATTGCCTATGTTCCCAAGGAAGATAAGTACAAAATTATTACAGAAGGATTTGAACTCAACAAGATTCCAGTGGCCTCTTCTGTGGAGGGTGCTGTGCTCATGGCCAAGGCATTGAAGAGGTGCAGACCATGGTGATGACATCAAAGATGCAAAAAATCATTGCAGATGCACAGCCCATGGGCTGGATCCTGGAACCACAGGCCAAAGAACTGCTGACAGAATGCGGGCTGGGCATCCCCAAAGGGATTGTAACCGATTCTTTGGACACGGCACAAAAGTTTCTGGCAGACTGTGCAGGACCCGTGGTAATAAAGGCGGTGTCTGCCGACATTGTGCACAAGACCGAGCATCAGGCTGTGGTCACCGGAATCCAGGATCCTGACATTCTTGCAGAACACATGGCACGGCTGTTGTCCCTGAAGGGGTGCAGCCAGGTGCTGGTGGAGGAAATGGTATCCGGCATCGAGATTCTGGTAGGAGCCAAAAATGATACCCAGTTTGGTCCGGTGGTGGTTTTGGGACCCGGCGGAACCGGGGTGGAACTGTATAATGACACTGCCATCCGGATGGCACCGGTGAAGCCCACAGATGTATATTCCATGGTGGATTCTCTGGGAGCAAAACCGGTTTTTCATGGATTCCGGGGCCGGCCCGGGGTGAACATGGAAGCACTGGTTCATCTGCTGGTAACCTTTTCCGGGCTGATCATGGACCTGGAACCTTTTTTTGAATCCATTGACCTGAACCCGGTGATCTGCACCCCTGATCACTGTGTGGTGGCTGATGCCCGCATCATGCTTTTTTAGGGAATACTGTCATGACCCCAACTTCTGATCCCCGTACCCGGGAACTTCGGCTGGTATCCTGGAATGTCAACGGATTCCGGGCTGTGGTGAAAAAAGATTTCCTTGCATCGGTACGCACCCTGGACCCGGATATCCTGCTGCTTCAGGAAACAAAACTCCAGGAAGATCAGCGTACTCCTGAAATGATCGATTTTCCCCCGTTTCAGTCCTTCTGGTCCTATGCCACAGTGAAAAAAGGATACTCCGGGGTGGCAGCCTATGCAAAACATGCCCCGCTAAAGGTGATCACTGATTTCGGCCGGCCGGAATATGACGGGGAAGGCCGGGTGATCCAGATGGATTTCGACCGATTCACCCTGTTCAATGTCTATTTTCCCAACGGACAGATGAGTGATGAACGCCTGCAGTATAAAATGGA
>JAABRW010000097.1 GCA_011390695.1 Desulfotignum sp. | reverse complement strand
GGCGAAAAAATGGTGGAATCCCATCCCAAAAAAGGGGTGATTGTCCGGCCCATTACCCTGCAGAATACCAAGGCCATGTTTGAAAGCATGAAACTGATCGAGCTGGGGATTGTGGACATTGCCGTGGATAAGGACTGCTCTGTTTTTCTGGATAAAATGAAAACAGCCAACCTCTGGGCACAAAAAGCCATCATGGCCAATGATGTGTTTGACCTGGTTGAGGCAAACCATGCATTTCACATGCATTTTGCCAGGTGTTCCCAGAATGAGTTTCTTATCCGGGCGGTAAAGGACATCAGAAGCGAGGCCAGGCGACTGTCTTATCTGTCTTATGACAATATCATCGACCCCAAAAGACCATTGGAAACCCATTACCAGTCGGTGTTTCATGAACATGACCAGATCATCACAAGCCTTGCAAAAAAAGATGCCGGGCGGGCAAAACAGCTTATTTCAGAACACATACTGACGTTCAGGGAAAGAATTATTGTATTCATGACCTCCTGACAGGATGTTTCATGCGTGAAAACGCTGACATATTGGTTTAATCACCCCAAAAAAGGAGAGAAAGATGAAAAAATTAGCAGTCATTTTAACCGGTCTGATGTTTTCTCTGATACTGGCAGGCACAGGCCTGGCCCAGACCAAGTGGGATCTGCACCTGAACTACCCTGCCGGCAATTTTCATTCTCAGGGTGCCCAGCGCTTTGCGGATGCAGTGGCCGAAGCCACCAACGGTGAATTGAATATTGTGCTGCATGCCGGGGCCTCACTGGGGTTCAAGGGACCAGAACTGCTCCGGGCCGTGGCCGAAGGTCAGCTGGCCATTGCAGAGATCCCCACAGGCATGGTGGAAGGGGATGCCCCGGTACTGGCATTGACAGCCCAGCCGTTCATTTCCACCAACGCCTTTGAACAGCGCCTGCTGTATCAGCTGTCCAAGCCGGTCTATGCCAAGCATCTCAAACGGTTCAACCAGATCACCCTGTACACATCTGTATGGCCATTTTCCGGCATCTACACCCAGCGGCCCATCACCTCTGCAGCAGACCTCAAGGGGCTCAAAATGCGGGTATATGACGGCACCGGCCTGGCCTTTGGCAACGCCACCGGCATTGCCGCCAGAAAAATGCCCTTTTCCGAGGTATACCCTGCCATGAAAGCCGGGCTCCTGGACTCCATGTACACCTCTTCGCCGTCTGGTGTGGATGCCAATGCCTGGGAAGTGCTCAAATACTTTACCCCCATCAATATTGTAGGGCCGGTGAACATGATCAATGTGAACCTGGATGCCTGGAACAAGCTGGACAAGGATACCCAGAACATTGTCCTGGAAATTGCCGCTGAAATGGAAGATGAGATGTGGAACCTGGCCGGCGACATGGACCGCAAAAGCCGGGCAACGCTGGTGGAAAACGGCATGATCATCAATCCGGTGAACTCGAAATTCCGGGCCGAGCTCAATGCTGTCGGTGAAAAGCTGAGAGCGGAATGGGCCCAGAAAGCGGGCGAGGATGCCCAGGCCATTCTGGCCCAGTATTACAAAATTACCGGCAGGTAGAAAACAGCATAGTACATTAAGGTTCCAGGCATGGTCCTGTCGACAATTGGCAAAACAATTGATAAAACAACAGCATATCCATGCCTGGACCGGCACTTCCCACAATTTTTGGAGATAAAATGAATACCCTTGTAAAATGGTCGGACCGGCTGAGTGATATTACAGCCGGCGTGTCAGCCGTGCTGCTGGGATTGATGACCGTGCTGATTCTGGTGGAGATCACCCTCTGGAACCTGTTTGAAAAAACCACATTGATAGCGGATGAATACAGTGCTTACGGCCTGGCAGCCATAATTTTCCTGGGAGCCGGTTACTGCCTCAAGGAAAAAGGGCACATCCGGATCACCCTGATCCTGGGATTTTTACCGGACACATTAGCCCGGGTCATCACCTGTGCCGCCACCTGTGTTACCACGGTTTTCATGGGATATCTGTGGTGGTACCTGTTTAAAATGGTCGGCTCCGCCATGCGGTATGAATCCACCTCCGGCACCCTCACCAACACCCCGCTGTGGATTCCCCAGACTGTCATGCTGGCAGGGGCGGCCATGTTTTTCATCCAGCTGGCCGCCACCACCGTTAAAACCTGGCAGGCTATCCGGACAAATGAGGAGGTCGTGTAATGGAAACCGATCTTTTTTTCATGTCCGTGGTGGTGTTCGGAGCCCTGTTTCTGCTGCTGGCCGCCGGCGTATGGGTGGGGTTTGCCCTGTTTATTGTGGGATTCATCGGCATGACTTTTTTTTCCTCCCTGCCGGCGGGCAACAACATGGCCTCATCTGTGTGGGCCACCATTGAAAAATGGGAGTATGTGGCCCTGCCCCTGTTTATTCTCATGGGGGAGATCCTGTACCGGTCCGGGATATCAGAGCGGCTTTTCCGGGCTCTGGTGCCCTGGCTCTACCGGCTGCCCGGCGGACTGCTCCTCATGAACATCGTGTCCTGCACACTGTTTGCTGCCGTGTCAGGTTCCAGCGCCGCCACAACCGCCACAGTGGGGCGCATCACCCTGGCGGAATTCGACAAGCTCGGGTATGACAGAAGCCTTTCTATGGGGTCCCTGGCCGGAGCCGGTACCCTGGGATTTCTCATCCCGCCGTCCCTGATCATGATCATCTATGCCATTCTGGCCGAGGTGTCCATCGGCAAAATGTTCATGGCCGGTATTCTGCCGGGGCTGCTGCTGTCCGGGGTCTATTCCACTTATATCATTTACCGGGGCATCCGGAATCCGGAAATCGCACCCCAGTCACAGGAATCGTATTCATGGGCAGACCGGTTTGTGGGACTCAAGGACCTGGCCCCCACTTTTATTTTGATCCTGATGGTGCTGGGCAGTATTTACGGCGGGTATGCCACACCCACGGAAGCTGCGGCGTTAGGGGTGTTCGGGGCGTTTGTCTTTGCCGCCATCAACCGGCAGATGAATGCAGCCGTGCTGTTTGCGTGCCTCAAAGGCGCGGTGAAGACCAATGCCATGATCATGCTCATTGTGGTGGGGGCTGGATTTTTGTCTCGGGTCATGGGGTTTTTGGGCATTCCGGCCGCCATTACCCAAGCCATCACCCAGATGGATCTATCCCCTTACATGCTCATGATTCTGCTGGGGGGTGTGTACATCCTGCTGGGGTGTCTTCTGGACGGGTTTTCCATTGTGGTGATGACCCTGCCCATTGCCCTGCCCATGGTGACGGCTGCCGGGTTTGATCCCATCTGGTTCGGCATCTATCTGATCCTCATGGTGGAGGTGAGCCAGATAACACCGCCTGTGGGGTTCAACCTGTTTGTGATCCAGGGGCTCACCGGAGAACCTATCATGAAAATCGCCAGATATGCGCTGCCGTTTTTTTTCTTGATGCTCCTGACCACAGCCATTTTAACGGTTTTTCCGGATATCGCCCTGTATCTGCCCAACCTGATGAAAGCCAACTAAAATTATGTAAGGTTACGAACCATGAAACACATAGATTTGAACTGTGATATGGGAGAAAGCTTTGGTGCCTATACCATCGGTATGGACCTGGAAGTCATGGACCATATTACCTCGGCCAATATCGCCTGCGGATTCCATGCCGGAGATCCTCTGGTAATGGATAAGACCGTGAAACTGGCAAAGGAAAAAAAAGTGGGTGTCGGGGCCCACCCGGGATATCCGGACCTGTTGGGATTCGGCCGGCGGCACATGGCCTGCTTGGAAACCGAGATCCAGCAGTATGTCCTCTACCAGGTGGGGGCCCTCCAGGGTTTCTGCCGGGCCCACGGGGCAAAAATGCAGCATGTCAAACCCCATGGGGCACTGTACCTGGATGCGGTGGAAAATGATACCGTTGCCAGAGGGGTTGCCGCAGGCATACTGGCCATTGATCCGGATCTTTTGTTTGTGGCTCTGGCAGGCAAAAAAGGGGAACCCATGCGGCGCATGGGGGCGGAGCTGGGGCTCAAGGTGGCATATGAAGCCTTTCCGGACCGGGCTTATACGCCCGAAGGGACACTGGTGTCCAGAAAACAGCCCGGGGCGGTTATTTCTGATCCGGATACCGTGGCACAGCGGGCCCTGGACATGGCCAATGGATATGTAATTGCTGTGGACGGCAGCCGCATCGACCTGGAGGTGCACTCCCTGTGCGTGCATGGAGACAACCCGGCTGCCGTGGCCCTGGTGAAAAATATCAGAAACATTCTGGAAACCAATGGGGTACAGGTGATGCCCATGGGGGAAAAATCAGCGTTATGACCGCACAAGTATATGACAGACCGTTCTGCCGCCTGGCCGGTGACAAAGGATTTCTCGTGGAATTCGGTGACGGCATTGATCCCCGGGTCAATGCTCAGGTGCGAGCATTGGCCCGGGCCATGGAAAAAAATCTTCCACCAGGCATTCTGGAGGTGATTCCAACCTACCGGTCCCTGCTGTTTATCTATGATCCTGATCTCATGGATCCGGACCGGCTTTACAAACTGGTGGAAAATCTGGATGACGGCCGGGAAGACCTGGATGCAGAGGCGGTCAAGGTGGTGGAGATTCCGGTGTGCTATGGCGGGGAGTTCGGTCCGGATATCGGCAATGTTCAGGCCGTCTCAGGCCTGACCCAAGCCCAGGTGATCCAGGTGCATACGGCCCCGGAATACCTGATCTACATGGTGGGGTTCACACCGGGGTTTGCGTTTTTAGGGGGACTGGATGAAAGGCTGAACACCCCCCGGCTGAACACCCCGCGCATGGTCGTACCCAAAGGCTCTGTGGGCATTGCCAACAACCAGACCGGCATGTATCCCATTGCCAGCCCGGGCGGGTGGCAGATCATCGGCAGAACCCCGCTGAACCTGTTTGCACCCGAAAAAAAAGATCCCTTTTTTTACCGGGCAGGAGATAAGATAAAATTTGTGCCCATATCCGAATCAGAATATGACCGGCTGGCCAAAAAGGAGACCCGCTGATGCCCGCTTTTGAAGTGCTGGCCCCCGGCGGATTTACCACGGTTCAGGACAAAGGCAGGTTTGGGTTCCAGCAGATGGGGGTACCTGTCTGCGGGGTTCTGGACACCTTTGCCTGTGACACTGCCAACCTGTTGGTGGGCAACGACAGCAACCGGGC
>JAABRW010000096.1 GCA_011390695.1 Desulfotignum sp. | reverse complement strand
AGAACCTCGGCAGAAAGCCCCTGGAGGTGTGCTGTGACAGGACCGTCAGATGCCAATCTCGGGCCGGTCACAGCACACCTCCAGGGGCGGACTTGGGACCAGGACATGCCATGACCAAATGAAAAAATGATACACTTATGGCAAATATCCAGAGTGTAAGGATACCGTTTATTTTTATGCTGTTTTGCGCTATTAATAAAGAATACAGATCACCTGCGGAGGCAAAAAAAATGATCAATGTCAATGAAGCATCAGCCAGGGCCATAGAGCACTTGAAAAAGCTGTATCCTGATAATGACCTGGGAAAAATCCTGTTTGAGGAAGCTGAACTGACGGATGACGATAAATTCTGGGTCGTTGTTCTCAGCTATAAAAGCCCCATCGCTGCCAGCGGGGTCGGCACATCGATGTTCGTGGGAGACCGGGGCTACAAGGTATTCAAGCTGCTGGCGCAAACCGGTGAAATCCGTTCTGTCAAGAACCAGGAATCCAAATAACACCCAGGCCCTGGCAGGCACAACAAAGTATGAAAGCTGTTAGCTTTTAGCTGAGTACTGACGGCTGACGGCTGACAGCTTTCATAAAACCGGTGTGAAATAAGCGCCCAGGATAAAAAAATATAAAGGAATTGTGGATTATGGATATTGTCTTTCACCCCATCGGCCGGATTCGCACCCCGTACACCACTGTCGGCGATCCCCCTCACCAACCCGATCCCAACGCGCCGGGAACATTTTATATGGAACTGAATCCAGAGCTCACAGATGGTTTGTATAAACTGGAAACCTTTGCCTATATTCAGGTATTCTTTTATCTGGACCGTCCGGACAAACCGGTCACCCTGCATGTGAGACCCCCCAAAGCAGACGGCATTGAAGTGGGGCTTTTTGCCAGCCGATCCCCGCGGCGGCCCAATCCCATCGGTCTGAGCACGGTCAGGCTCAAAAGCATCACCGGCAGCCGCCTGGATATTTCAGGCATCGATGTCTTGGACAATACCCCGCTGCTGGACATCAAGCCCTATATCAAAAGGCTGGATATAAAAGAGGATGCCGATAACGGCTGGGGCTGACATCCTTGTCTTTTTGAAGAAGAGGGTGTCGTTTATGCCCTTACAGGCGAAATAATTGGTATATAACCTGAATCATGGGGTGTGAATAACGACAGTGCAGAGTGAGCATGGCACAGGGGCTTACCTTTCATAGCCTTCTATGGAAAATAAAAAATGCATCAGGGGATTTAAAAATCCCCTGGTAATATCCTGAAATCTGGTTCCCACAGAGATTTGCTTTTGTTCACGCTTGACATTCCTGACAATGGCCATGGCCCCGATTTCATTAGCGATACCCGGTAATCGGCAATAAACCCGGAGCAGGTCCCCTTCCTTCAGCGTGGTGATATTTTTGACGTCAAGGTATGTGAACCGGCAGCCCCTTTTGCTGATATCAAATATCACGATGGGAAACTCGGTATTTTTGGCTTCCACCCGCCCGGGAATCACCACATTGTTGCGCTTGACTATGCGCAGTTCGCGCTGCTGGACTATTTTCGGGTATTCAAGGGCAAGGGTACGGATGGGATTGGTTATAAGCTCTATCACACTGGTCTGGAATGCGAACACACAGCCGTCATACAGGTATTTCACCACCATTTTACTGCCCGGATACAATTTGTTTTTCACACTTCTGAACCGTCTGGGAAGTGTGACAATCAAGAATTCATTTTTCAGAAGGCCTATAAAAATACTGGTAACCGTAAAATCAACCCCGTCAATATCAATATACACCTGGGTGCCGATGTCAATATAAATGCCTTCCGAATCATGTAACTCAAAGATTTCTTCCATCTCCTCCATCCGGCTTTCCTTTCAGTAGGGTGTATGTATTTTATCAATCAGGAAAAAAAAGACAGCTGGTCTCTTTATCAGGTTTAGAATCTACCTATTGTTTCACATTCTGTTTGTCAAGCAATAAAAAGGATTTTTCCTGTTCATAATTCCCCCACTGTTTCAAAAAACTATCCTGACAGGTAGCGTTTTTCAATAAATGGTTTATATTAATCTTTAACAGCCATGCGGTTTTGTGTAAATAACTGAAGAAAAAAGCAATCAGCCGCATTATTCTTTATGCTATGGTCATTGCGGGAGGTATCATCATGACAAATGCTTCAGGCAACAAAACAAAACCGTCAACCGATCTTTTCACTGCGCCCCAGCCGGGAGCTGAACCATATGATGCAGATCTGATTCGAAAATTTGAAAACGCTGCCGCACTGCGCGGGTCCGATTATCAGCCCCGCACCAGACACCTTCGGCCCGATGGATGGGCCAGATACACCAACCGGTTGTTTCTGGAATCCAGCCCTTATCTTCTCCAGCATGCACACAATCCGGTCAACTGGTATCCCTGGGGAGATGAGGCTTTTGAAGCAGCAAGGCAGCGTAACCGGCCGGTTTTCCTGAGCGTTGGATATGCAACATGCCACTGGTGCCATGTAATGGAAGAAGAATCATTTGAAGATGAAGAAATTGCAAGGTACCTGAATGAAAATTTTGTATGCATCAAGGTGGACCGGGAAGAACGGCCGGACATCGATGCCATCTACATGACCGCGGTCCAGGCCCTGACGGGCAGGGGCGGCTGGCCCATGAGCGTGTGGCTGACACCTGAACGCAAACCTTTTTACGGGGCTACCTATTTTCCGGCCCGGGACGGCGACCGTGGTGCGGCAATCGGCTTTCTCTCCATCCTTGAAAAACTCAACCAGAGTTTTCATTTGCAGGATGGACGGGTGGAAAAGGCAGGGCAGCAGATTACCGCGGCCATCCGTCAAGCCATGGAATCCCAATCCGGTAACCGTCTTCCCGGCAAAGAAATACTGCACAACGCAGCTGGCTTTTATCGTAAAAATTATGATCCGAGATTCGGGGGTCTTTCCGGGGCACCCAAGTTTCCCTCCAGTCTGCCGGTGCGCTTTTTGCTGCGCTATTACCGGAAGACCCGTGATCCGGATATGCTTGAAATGATAGAAACCTCGCTTTTTCAAATGGCCGGGGGCGGGATATACGACCATGTGGCCGGCGGATTTCACCGGTATTCCACGGATGAGCAGTGGCTGGTCCCCCATTTTGAAAAAATGCTATATGACAATGCCCTTTTGGCGGTGGCTTATCTGGAAGCCTGGCAAACAACGGCCAATGCGGATTTTCAGCGGGTGGTCAACGAAATCCTTACATATACGGGCAGGGATATGACATCGCCCGAAGGTGCATTTTATTCTGCCACAGATGCGGACAGCAAGAATATTTCCGGCCATATGGAAGAGGGCTGGTATTTTACCTGGACTCCGGAAGAACTGGAAACAGTTTTGGGTAAAGAGCGTGCAGATATTGTGAAAAAATATTATGCTATAGACGGGCCACCGAATTTTGAAGGCCGCTATATTTTTCATACCCCCAAAAATCGCACAGACATTGCTGCAGAACTGCATATATCTAAAGACAATCTGGCCGCTGTCATCGAAGCATCGAAAAAACTGCTTTTCATGAAAAGAAATCAGCGCCCGGCCCCGTTGCGGGATGAAAAAATTCTCACTGCATGGAACGCGCTCATGATTTCAGCATTTGCCCGGGCAGGCCTGGCATTCGGCAATTCTGAATATACGCTGCAGGCAAAGACAGCGGCAGGGTTCATACTGGATCATCTGTACATCAACGGCAGGCTTTACAGAAGTTATAAAGACGGTCAGGCCCGGCATAATGGGTTTCTGGAGGATTATGCGTTTTTCATTGCCGCATTGATCGACCTGTATGAAGCCGACCATGATATCCGATGGTTGAAAAAAGCATTGGCACTGGATGATGTACTGAAAGAATTTTATGAAGACCCAAAAAACGGTGGCTTTTTTACCACCGGCACCGATCATGAAGCCCTTATTGCCCGGGAAAAACCTTTTTATGACGGTGCTACACCCTCGGGCAACGCAGTGGCGGCTGTAAACCTTCTGCGGCTGCATTCCTATACCACCGACGATCAGTTCCGGATGCGGGCGGAAAACCTATTCAAAACATTTTATCAGCGCCTGACCGATACCCCGTCTGCTTTGTCTGAGATGCTTCTGGCTGTGGATTATTATTTTGATACACCAGCGGAAATTATTCTGATTACACCCCCTGAGACCCCTGATGCAGCAAAGCCCTTTGTTGACAAATTCCGGGAGCAGTTTATTCCCAACCGGATTCTGGTGGCTGCAGATGAAAAACAGGCTGCTGCCAATGCAAAAATTATCCCCCTGGCTGCCGGAAAAAAAGCAGCCCATGGCAGGGCCACAGCCTATGTATGTGAAAACGGCACCTGTTCTCTGCCTGCTGAAACACCGGAAGAATTTATTCCGGTGCACATCAAGCAAACGCCTTGACCTTGATTTCACCTTCCTTTTGCATGACCTGCCAAAGGTCATACTGGCTTTGCTGAATCAACCAGCTTTCTGCGCTTCCCCCAAAGGCTTTCGATAACCGGATTGCCATTTCAGGGGAAATTCCGAATCGACCATTTAACAGGGCGGACAGGGTTTTTCTGGAAACCCCGAGTCCCTTGGCTGCTTCAGTCACCGTTAATCCTAACGGTTCGATGCACAGTTCCTTAATCACTTCGCCGGGGTGTGGCGGCTTATGCATAACCATTTTTTTCTCCTTAGTGGTAATCATCGTAATCAACATCAACGGCGTTGCCGTTTTCAAAACGGAAGAAAACGCGCCAGTTACCCGAGACATCAACTGCCCAGAAACTATGGCGTTCACCTTTCAACGGATGAAGTCGTAATCCCGGTAAATCCATATCTTCAGGACCTTTACTTGCATCGAGACGGGCCAGAATTATCCGTAAACGCTTTACATGATCAGAATTAACCCCTTTTTGATTCCCGGTAGCATAGAAATTTTTAAGCTCCTTGTGTTTGAATTTTTTAATCATGGTTTACTGTAACCCGGCTATACGCAGGTGTCAATTACATTTAGGGCGCAATCTGACCATGAGCAAATACGGTGAAAATCAGCCAAAACCTGCTATGGTGCAGGAACCGGCACAGATTATAAATTTCGGGGAAAGGGGGGAGCCATGACGGAACAGGGGATTTTCGGAAAATCATTCACGGGCCTTTACCGGGCCGGCA
>JAABRW010000095.1 GCA_011390695.1 Desulfotignum sp. | reverse complement strand
ATACGGCCCAGGGCCACTTTATGGATACCGATGCGGGATGACAGATCTTCCAGTGTCCAGTTTCTGGATCTTCTGAGAAAACGGATGTTTCTGCCTAAGAAAGAGAGATCAGATGCCATGTTCTTTACAAATCATATGTGTTTTCTATTGTCAATAACTATTTTTGTTTCAGATGAAAAGAAATGAATTTGCAACAAGCAATGGCAGTCCGGTTCACTTACAACATCCACTGTCATCTTCGGTTGAGGGGTAGCACCGTATAGACTTGACACAGGGGGCTATTATTAAAAGTCCAGGGGGTTACAATTTAAGCCAAAATGTTGTGCAGGGATAATGTAAAGCTGTTCTGATACTTCCTGACTTGAGCGGACTTTCATGCATCCACATCCACATTGTTTTTCTTCTTCCGAGATATCATGGAAGACTTCAATCCGAGGCAAATTCTCAGGCAAAGGCTTACGTCCCCCTTCACCCATCAATCAGCCAGGCAAGTTCCTGTGATCCAATGGTCATTACCTCCTGAAAAGCTGGCATGCTTTTGCAAATATCCAGCCGGAAAATTTAAGACTTGACCGGTGTACATTCTTTTGGTACATTTTTTTCAAATTGTGATCATGCTAATTCCTTAATCGGCGGGTCTTTCAGAGGTTCAAGCAGAATTCAGGGCCGGGGCATGTCCGGTTTTTTTATTTGCAGTCAGGGGGTCTTATGCCAGGTGAATACGAAATCTTTGTCCAGGACCATTTTTCCGCCTCCCATGCCCTTAGGGGATATGACGGAAACTGGGCTGATCTTCACGGCCACAACTGGACGGTTGAAGCCCAGATCCGGTGCACCAGGCTTAACCAGCTGGGCATAGGTATTGATTACAGGGATGTAAAAAGCGTTCTCAGGGATGTGCTTGGCAAGCTGAACCATACCAGGCTCAATGATGTCATGGAATTTGGCAATATCAACCCCACCTCGGAAAACCTTGCCAAATTTCTCTACAAGGAAATGGGCAGAAGACTCAACACCGATCATATCCGGGTTACCCGGGTCAAGGTGTTTGAAAGCCCCGGCTGCGGCGCAGCTTATCGGCAGACATAGCTGCTGCACCAGATGCCTGGCTGCCCTTTTTGCATCAGACTTTTTTTTCCGGATTGGATTCTTGAATCTCCCGCTCATGGATGCCCATGAGATAGAGCAGACCGTCCAGTCCCATGGTGGTAAGGGTGTTGTCCGCTTTTTCCCTGACCACGGGCTTGGCATTGAACGCCACGCCGAGGCCGGCAATGGAAATCATGGGCAGGTCATTGGCACCGTCACCCACGGCAATGGTCTGTTCAATGGAAAGGTTCTCCTTCCGGGCAATCTCACGCAGCAGACCGGCCTTTTTTTCCCCGTCCACGATATCTTTGTTTACCCGGCCTGTCACCAGATTATCCTGCATATCCAGTTCATTGGCATACACATAATCAAATCCCAGCCTGGTGCGCAGATATTCGCCCACAAAGGTAAACCCGCCGGATAAAATCCCCAGCTTGTATCCCAGACGTTTCAAGGTGGCAGTAACCAGTTCAGCGCCTTCGGTCAGCGGCAGGGTCCGGGTTACTTTTTCCAGGTCTTTTTTGTGAAGACCTTTCAACAGGGCCACCCGTCGGCAAAAACTCTCCTTGAAATCCATTTCCCCCTGCATGGCCAGCCGGGTTATCTGATCCACCTGGGTACCCACGCCTGCCACTTTGGCCAGTTCCACAATCACTTCCGCCTGGATCAGGGTGGAATCCATATCAAACACCACCAGTTTGCGGTTTTTCTGGTAGATATTATCCACATGAAAAGAGATATCAACCCCGGTGGTCCGGGAAATTTCCATGAAACGGCCCCGCATCTGCCTGATATTTCTGGGGGTGCCTGAAACGGAAAACTGAATGCAGGCCCGGGGTTTGGGCTGGGGGTTTTGCAGGGAAATCCGTCCTGTGAGACGGGTGATATAATCTATGTTCAGATTGTTTTCTGCACAAACCGATGTTATGGCAGCTATCTGCCGGGCATTCACAGTCCTGCCCAGAATGGTGATGATTCTGCGTTCCCTGCCCTTGGCAAGGACCCATTTTTCATAACCGTCCGGATCCACCGGCGTGATATCCACATGCAGGCCCATTTTATAGCCTTCAAACAGCATGTCCTTGAAAATTTGTGAAAAATCCTCTGCGCAGGGAATATCAGCAAGAATGCCTAAAGAGATATGCTCATGGATAACTGACTGGCCGATATCCAGTATCCTGACATCATACCGGGCCAGGATACATGTAAAACACGAATCCACCCCTGTTCTGTCCCTGCCCGTAATGTTGATAAGAACAATTTCTCCCATTGTCTTTTCCTTTGCCTGTGCCGGTAAATTATAATAATCAGTCAAGATCCATGGCTGCCACTATTTGTGCCAGACGTTCTCTGGTGTTGAGACCGGGATCATCCAGAACCTGCTCAAACAGCTGCTGCTTGATCCGGCCCACCTTCGGCCCGGGTTTCAACCCTGAAATTTCCATGATTTCATGGCCTGTGATATCCAGATCATCCGGATGAAAAGCGGTCTGCCGGGCAATTTCATCTGTGACTTTTTTCACCCGGTCCCGGATATCAGACAGGGTATAGGGTGATTTGGCAAGATTGGCCTTTTTATCAGCAATGCGCAGGCGCATGAAATCCTGAAAATCAAGGCGGTTTGCGGCCAGCACCGCCAGAAGCCGGCGAACGGATTTTGGTCCGGTTTTCTTGGCCAGGGGCCGCATATGACAACGGATAAGGGACAGTATATAGGTTTTCCGGGCAGAGGAAAACCGCAGCCGGTCCAGGTCTGCTTCCAGGGTCCTGGTATGGGTTTCATGGCCGTGAAAGGTTATCCGGCCCTGCTTGATGCCCTGGGCATCCTTTTTGCCGGTATCATGCAGATACCCTGCCAGGCGCAGCAAAGGCTGCCTGGCAGGAAGGGCATCGCCCACCAGCAGGCAGTGGTCAAAAACGGTTTCTCCGTGAAAGGGCCCGCCTTCCAGGCCATAACATCTGTCCAGACAGGGGAGCACTTCTGACAGCAGCCCGGTGGCATGCAGCAGGGCGAAAAAAGAGGAAGGGGTTTTCATGGCCATGGCTTTGATAAGTTCTTTGCGGATGCGTTCGCCTGGTATACCGCTGATCAAAAATCTGGCATGACGCTGGATGGCGGAGCGGGATGCCTCAGCCATCCGGGCATTGAGAAGTGCGGCAAACCGGCATCCCCGTATCATACGCACCGGATCCTCGGCAATCCGGGCATCAGGATCCCGGATAAACCGGATAACCCGGTTGTCCAGATCTTTTATACCGTTGTACGGGTCATAAAAAACATCTTTGAGAGGATCATATGCCATGGCGTTGATGGTGAAATCACGCATGCCCAGATCACCTTCGGGAAAATTTTTTGTACCGGCCCGGCAGACCGCCACCTCAATGTTATCGATCAGACATACAGGAAAACTTTTTCCCACTATCCGGATTTTCCGGCCGGCGAACAGGACTTTTAGAACAGGTATGGATGCATTGGTCAATACATCCACATCTTTGGGAACTTTTTCCATATGCATGTCCCGCACCGCACCCCCTGCCACAACACCGGCATATCCATTCTCCTGAAGCACGCGCAAAATATTGTATGCCGGCTCCGGAATCAATCGGGCGTGTAAGTCCACCATCTGGTCACACCCTGAAAAAGGTCTGGATTAAAATACCTGCAAACAAGGTCAAAGATACTGCAGAATTAATATGGAAAAAAGCCACATGAACCCGGGAAAGATCATCCGGCCTTACCAGGCGGTGTTCCAGAAAAATCAGGATGGCAATGGCGGCCCAGAATACCAGAAATACGGGGTGCATATCAAAACTGACATGCAGGGCCAGCAAAAATCCCAGAAATATCAGATGGAGCAGAGAAGAGACCTGCATGGCCCGGGCTGCCCCCAGAAAGACCGGCAGGGAGAACAGGCCCTGTTCTTTGTCAAACCCGATATCCTGACAGGCGTATAGAATGTCAAATCCGGCGATATAAAACCAGAGAGCTGCCGCCAGAAAGATGATTCCCCAGTTGAGGGTGCCGGTGACAGCCACCCAGGCCCCCACCGGTGCAAGGGAAATGGCAAACCCCAGCACCAGATGACAATACGGGGTAAACCGTTTGGTATAAGAGTAAAAAAACAATACAAAGAGCACAGGAAAAGACAGAAAAAAACAAAGCGGCGACAGCATGGCTGCCGCCCCCACAAACACCACACAGGAAATCCCCACAAACACCAGGGCTTCTTTTGCAGACAAGATTCCTGCGGGAATCTCTCTGATGGCGGTTCGTGGATTGATTCTGTCAATATCCGCATCCACGATACGGTTGAATCCCATGGCTGCAGACCGGGCCCCCACCATGGCCACAAGGATATAAAAAAGTTCCCACAATGACGGCACATGGGTCTGCCAGGCAAAGACCACGGCAGACATGGCAAATGGCAGGGCAAAAACGGTATGGGAAAATTTGATCATTTTCCCGTAATGCAATATTTTTTTTTTCACACCAGAAGTCATGTTCATGTTTTTTATTAGAAATTGGCAGCCAAAAAGATCACATACCAGACAGATGCTGTTGTTTTTCAATGGTTTTATATCCCTGCCTGGCGCTTGAGGTAGTGACCAGTCCTGTGGCCGGCTGGTGAATTTTTTGTTTTTTGATTTTCAACAGCAGGGGCCGGACCCTGAACTTTGGCACGGGTTTGATGCGCATGCCGATAAATGTCCCGCAAAAAGACCGCTGCACCCACCCGTTATTTTCAATACCCGACACAATTTTACCCCGGAAAAACGGCAGCTGGGCCGTGGTCCGCCAGTGTACCGGCACATCCCCCAGGATACTGAACAGCATTTTCTTGAGATCCCATACACTGAAAAACCGGGCATTGGTATAAATATTGGGGAAAAAAAACCCCTTGCACCGCCGGTACAGGTTCACAGGGGCATACCGGTTGAGCACCCCGATCACCACCCGGTCCTTTGCCACCCGGCAGGCCTCTTCAACGGCTTTGGCCGGGCGGTCCGTGAATTCCAGGGTGGTGAAAAACATGGCGGTATCAAAGGCATTGTCTTCAAAAGGCAGATCTTCCGCATAGCAC
>JAABRW010000094.1 GCA_011390695.1 Desulfotignum sp. | reverse complement strand
ACGGATCATCAAATCCAGGTTGTTGTTGCGGCGGTTGAGAAAAAAGGGTATACTGCCAGGCCTATTCCCGGAGGAGACCGGGTTTCCATCGGAATCCTGTATAACAGCGGCTCTGTGGATGCCGGCCACTTTCTGGGGTTCGATGGTGTAAAGGAGGTCATTCCGGTGACAAAACCCTATAAGCTTGTCAGCCGGGAATTCAGACAGGAAAACACCCAGATCCGAGTCGGGGAAGCGGTTTTCGGCAACGGCACCATGCCGGTCATTGCCGGTCCCTGTGCGGTTGAATCCCTGGATCAGGTGCTGGCCATTGCCAAAGCCGTGAAAAAAGCGGGCGCCAAACTGTTCAGGGGCGGGGCGTTCAAGCCTCGAACATCTCCTTATTCTTTTCAGGGACTTGGGCAGCAGGGACTGGAATATTTAACCCGTGTCAGAGAAGAAACCGGACTGCCCGTGGTAACCGAGGTGATGGATGTGGAAACATTTGACATGGTGGAAGCCAGTGCGGATGTCATCCAGATCGGCACACGGAACATGCAGAACTTCACACTGCTGCGGCGGGCGGGAAAAGCGAAAAAACCGATTATTCTGAAGCGGGGCATGTCTGCCATGCTTCAGGAATGGCTCATGGCGGCGGAGTATATCATGGAAGAAGGAAACGCAAACGTGATTCTGTGCGAGCGCGGGGTCCGGACGTTTGTTCGACACAGCAGAAACACTCTGGATCTGTCCGTGGTACCGGCAGTGAAAAAAGAAAGCCATTTGCCCATTATCGTGGATCCCAGCCATGCGGCCGGTGTCAGAGACCTGGTCATTCCCCTGGCCTGTGCTTCTGCGGCACTCGGAGCGGACGGCCTGATGATAGAGGTTCATAATCATCCGGAGGAAGCCCTGAGTGACGGGGGCCAGTCGCTGTATCCGGACCAGTTTGAACAAACCATGAAAAAACTGACCGATATCCGTACCGTGATTGAATCATCGTGATAAAGACGTATCATATCGCGGTCCAGCAGGGCGCTTCAGAGATTCATGTGGGCGCGCATTTGTCCGATATTGCCGCTTATCTTCCGGATCAGTCCCTGGTGATCATCACTGATCACAACATCAAGGCACATTATGCCCATGCTTTTCCTGAGGCACCCGTGATATGCATCGGTACCGGAGAAAAAATCAAAACCCTGACCACGGTGGCGTTCATTTTGAATCAGCTGATGGAACTGGGGTGTGATCGATCGGTTTTCATCTTAGGCATCGGCGGCGGCATTGTCTGCGATATCACAGGTTTTGTCGCATCTGTTTTCATGCGGGGGGTGGCCTTTGGATTTGTCTCCACCTCTTTGCTGTCACAGGTCGATGCCAGTGTCGGGGGGAAAAACGGGGTGAATGTGTCTGATTACAAAAACATGGCCGGGGTATTCAATCAGCCCCGGTTTGTGATCTGCGACCCGGCAATGCTCACCACGTTGCCGGCACCTGAGATTTCCAACGGCCTTGCCGAAATAGTCAAACACGCGCTGATTGCAGATAGCGACCTGTTGACGTTTTTGGAAAAAAATCAAAAAAAAGCGCTGGCCCTGGATCCGGAAATCATTTTTCACCTGATATCCCGTTGTGTGGCCATCAAAGCCCGGGTGGTGCAGGAGGATGAAAAAGAATCCGGGGCACGACGAAAGCTGAACTTCGGCCATACCTTAGGCCATGCCATTGAAAAACTGGATCCATCCGGCCACGGCAAAGCGGTCTCCCGGGGTATGGTTGCTGCGGCGCGGTTTTCATACGGCAAAAAACAGCTTTGTGGCCGGGATATCGACCGAATCATCCGCCTGCTCCAGGGATTGGGATTGCCCACTGATCTGAATTATGCGGCGGATAAAATCGATCGTGCCGTCAAACAGGATAAAAAAAAACAGGGAGACGGTTTGTTTTTTGTTTTTTTAGAAGCCATCGGGTCCGCCCGGGTGGAAAAAATCCATTTCAATGAGATCACCGCCTTTATCCAAGAAAACTTTGTCTCTTGATTTACACCAGAATCGATGAACAATTTCAGTTTTTTCTTGACAATTGATTGTCAATCCTATTTAATTGTTCGAATGAATAAAACAAAGGAAATCAATGTGGACCGGTTCACCCAATTGTGTAAAGCCCATGGGCTCAAGGTCACGCCTCAGCGGGTTGCCGTTTACAAGGCACTCAAAAAGGCAACTGATCACCCCTGTGCAGACAAAATCCATAAACAGCTTCTCACGGATTTTCCAAACATCTCATTGGATACGGTGAACCGCACCCTGCTCACCTTTGCCAGAATACGTATTATCGATGTCGTGGAAGGACAGGGAGATCCCAGGCGGTTTGATCCCAACCTGGATGAACATCACCACTTTTACTGTCTGTCTTGCAACACCATCATTGATTTCCATGATCCGGAACTGAAACACATTCAACTGCCGGATGACATCACCCGTTCATTCACAATCACCGGAAAACGGCTCTGCCTGACCGGATATTGTGCCCGATGCCGAAACCATGCCCCCGACAAGGTTACGGCGGTTGGATAACATCTTAATTTTTTAGAACCATTTTCAAGGAGAAAAAAATGAGCTCATTAAAAGGAACCCAGACTGAAAAAAATCTTTTAACCGCGTTTTCCGGTGAATCCCAAGCCAGAAACCGGTACACCTATTTTGCCAGTGCCGCCAAAAAAGAAGGATATGTTCAAATTTCAGACATTTTTACTGAAACCGCCAACCAGGAAAAAGAGCATGCCAAAAGATTGTTCAAATTCCTGGAGGGGGGTGAAGTTGAAATCACAGCAGCGTTTCCGGCAGGCGTCATCGGCACCACGCTTGAAAACCTGAAAGCCGCGGCTGAAGGAGAGGCTTACGAATGGAACGAAATGTATCCGGGATTTGCCGCCACTGCCAGAAAAGAAGGGTTTGATGCGATTGCTGCAGTGTTTGAAGCCATCGCAGTTGCGGAAAAACAGCATGACAAACGCTATAAGGATCTGGCAGCCAATATTAAAGCCGGCAAAGTCTTTAAAAAAGATGCGCCGGTCACCTGGCGCTGTCGCAACTGCGGCTATCTGCATGAAGGCTCTGAAGCCCCGGACATGTGCCCGGCATGCGCCCATGAAAAAGCCCATTTCGAGGTACTGGGAGAAAACTGGTAATTTTTTTGCCGAAACCGCTGACCCCGTAAA
The DNA here is from genome assembly GCA_011390695.1 of Desulfotignum sp. Next base: position 1,994 of record JAABRW010000094.1, on the reverse strand, counting down.
CTTTCCAATCTTGACGAACCTGGCCCCGGCCCTGTTATCTTAGGGTTCCGGGGCCTGAATTTTTCACCCCCCGATCTGAAACCAGGCGACAAATGTCACATCTATCCATTCACTATTTGACAAATATCCCTGGTGCACCTATATTTGTCAATATTGTGTTATGATTGATTCATGCACAGCTTTTTGTTAACCCATTAACAACAATTAGGATAAAATAATGACCGATAAAATCATTGAAATTGACGACGATGGATTCGAAGAAAAAGTGTTGAAATCAGAAAAACCGATCATGGTCGATTTCTGGGCCCCCTGGTGCGGCCCCTGCAAAGCCATTACACCCACAGTTGAAGCATTGGAAAAAACCTACGGCGAGCAGATGACGTTCGCCAAAATCAATGTGGATGAAAACCCCCTCAGCCCCAGCAAATATGGTGTTCAGGCGATCCCTACTCTGATTTTTTTCAAAAATGGTGAAATCGCCGAGCAGATCACCGGCATGGTCGCCAAGGAAAAACTGGAACAAACCATCAAGAAGATCCTGTAAGGAGAGCATGGCATGACCGCTTTCGACTATGATCTTGTAATTATCGGTGCCGGTCCGGCCGGACTTACCGCCGGACTTTATGCTGCCAGAGCCAGAATGAATGTGCTGCTCATTGAAAAAGCCGTTCCCGGAGGACAAATCATCGTTACCGACTGGATTGAAAACTACCCGGGATTTCCCGAAGGTATCAGCGGGTTCGATCTGGCGGAAAAAATGAAACTTCAGGCTGAATCATTGGGCCTGAAGATGGACACGGCTGAAGTGCATTCTCTGAATTTGACACCGGATGTCAAAGAAGTGGTGCTTCAGGACAAACGCATCAAAGCCAGAAGCCTGATTATTGCCTCGGGTGCGTCTCCTAAAAAACTTGGCATCGGTGAAGAACGGTTTATGGGCAAAGGGATTTCTTTTTGCGCCACCTGCGACGCCCCGTTTTTCAAGGAAAAAACCGTGGTGGCCATCGGGGGCGGAGATACGGCGATACAGGAAGCGATTTACCTGACAAAGTTTGTAAAAAAAGTGTATCTGATCCATCGCAGGGACGAGTTGCGGGCCACCAAAATTCTTCAGGAAAGAGCGTTTGCCAACGATAAAATCGAATTTATCTGGGATACTGTCGCCACCGGTGTAGACGGGTTTTTTGGTATTGAAGGCGTGCATGTGAAAAATGTCAAAACCGGAGAGGCAAAAACATTGAAAGCCGATGGGTGTTTCATCTGGGTGGGGATTCTGCCCAACACGGACTTTTTGAATGACTCGGTAGAAACCGATGCCTATGGATTTATCCGAACTGATGCTAAAATGCAGACCAGTGTCCCCGGGGTCTTTGCTGCCGGTGATGTGAGAGACACACCATTGCGGCAGGTTTCGACCGCCGTGGGCGACGGTGCCATTTCGGCTGTTTCCGCTGAACACTTTCTTGAGAGCACAATCAAATGAGAACTATAATCTGTCTGATATGTCTGGCTTTTCTGGTGTCTGGATGCGCTTTGTTCGACAGCCCCCGGCGAATGGAAAAAACTGCGGATCAACTGGCGGCCGACGGGGCTTCCGCATTCATGAGCGAAAAGTACAGAGCAGCGATTACCGCGTACACGGATCTGAAAGACTGGTATCCGTTTTCCCAATATGCCATTCTGGCGGAGTTGAAAATTGCAGATGCCCATTTTCAACTCAAAGAATATGATCAGGCCATCGCGGCCTATGATCAATTCGAAAGAATGCACCCCAGAAATGAAGCCATTCCATATGTCATCAATCAAATCGGCCTGTGCTGGTTCAATCAGATGGATACGGTGGACAGGGACATCACTCCGGCAAAGAAGGCCATGGCTCAGTTCAAACGGCTCATGGAGCAGTTTCCGGATGATGAACATGCTCAAGAAGCACCGGAACGTATCCAGGCCTGCATCGATAAGATTGCCGGTCATGAGCTGTATGCGGCAAGATT
>JAABRW010000093.1 GCA_011390695.1 Desulfotignum sp. | reverse complement strand
GCTGTACATGGTGACGCAGAACCGCATGAATACGTCCAGCGTGGTGATCATCATCATGGCCACAATGGCCATGCCGGCAAGAAAATACATCAACCGTGCCACCCGGTAGATGCTGTTCTCAATGGTTGTCATCTGCATCTGGCAGCCGCTCCTTCCAATCCGGAACTTAAGTCTTTGTTGTCTCCGGGAATGATCATTTCAAACCGGTTGTCGACCACGGTGTAATCATAATATCCCAGCCGTCCGATGGGTTTGATTTTGGGGATATCTATTTTGCCGTCTTCGGCAATAAATTCGTCCTTGATGTGGACCGCCACCACCTGTCCGATGATGATGTCCACGGTGCCCATGGTGCCGGAGCCCGGAAGCCGCAGTGTCTGGTGGTACCGGCATTCCATGTGGATGGGGGACTCTGCCACCCGGAAGGGTTTGACCCGCTTTGACGGGGCTTTGGTGACCCCGGCCAGGTCAAACTCATCTTCGCTGAAAGCGGTTTCCCTGGCAGACCGGTTCATGGCATCCCTCAAATCCCAGGTGGCCATGTTGTACACAAATTCCCCGGTCTGTTCCGCGTTCATTGTGGTGTCTTTTCTCTTGCCAAGGGTGTTCTGGTTGGCGGCGAACATCACATAGGGCGGGTCAAAGGTCAGGTTCTGGAACTGGCTGTATGGGGCCAGGTTGGAAACCCCTTCCGGAGAGATGGTGGAGATCCACCCGATGGGCCGGGGCACCACACAGGATTTAAAGGGATCATGGGCCAGGCCGTGGCTGGTTCTGCCGGGTTCGTAATACATGTCGCGGCTCCTTTTATCTTGACGGCCGGGCCGGCACACCGGCCGGCCCGGCCGTCAGATGTTTTTTGTCACACCCTGAATTTAAGATGACAGGTGGTTAAGCCCATCCGGGTATGCCCATCAATAAGTGTCCACAGCCTCTCTGAGAAAGTCCACATAATCCTGGGCCGGCAGCCCTTTTTTCGCGGCTTCTTTTACCCAGGTATCGATCACCGGGGCAACGGCTTCAGCCCAGCGTTTGTTTTCTTCCGGGGACAAAGAGATGATCTCATTGCCCAGCTCCAGGGTGAATTTTCGGCCTTCCTCGTCACTGGACACCCAGGCTTCGCCATATTTCACCATCCATTCTTTGTTCACCTGCTCAAAAATTGCCTGGATATCTTTGGGCAAATCCGCCCATTTGTCCTTGTTCATGAAAAGATACAGGCCAGAAGTATAGCCGATGCTGTCGGTTTCCGTGGTGTAGTTGATCACCTCCGCCTGTTTCCAGCCTTTGAGTGCTTCTGTGGGAACCAGGGTGGCGTCGCACACCCCTTTTTGCAGCGCCTCATAGGCCTGGTTCTGGGCCATGGCCACAGGTACGGCACCCAACGCTTCCACCACCTTGACACTGAACCCGTAGCACCGGACCTTCATGCCCTGTATATCCTCTAAGGTCCGGATGGGGTCTTTGCTGTGGATGAATCCCGGGCCGTGGGCCGTAAAAAACATCACCTTGATTTTGTTCAGTTCCTTGGGCTGAAATTTTTCGTAAAATGCATTGATGATTTTGGTGGCCTGGATTCCGCTTTTGTATCCCATGGGCAGGTCAATGGCTTCCAGGGCCGGAAATACGCCCCGGCTGTAACCCAGCACGGAAAATCCCATGTCTGTGATGCCGTCCACAATGGCGCTGTAGGTCTGGGGCGGGGTCACCAGGGAGCCACCCGGATAGTAGGTCATTTTGACTCTGCCATCGGTGCGTTTTTCAATCTCGTCACAATATTCCTGGCCCAGCTGTCCATGGATGTGGGATGGGGGAAACATGTTGCTGAAACTGATCTCAATGGGCTTTGCCGCAACAGTGGCTGCCAAAGACAGGATCAGGGTTATGGAAAAAACACATGCAACAAATCCGGTTTTTAACTTCATGGTGATACCCTCCTTAAAAAGTGTTGAATGAAACCCTTTTTACTAATCAAACGTTAGATTATTTTAACGTATGTTTATTGTGGCATACCATGGGTGGTTTTCATCTGTCAACACAATTATTTCAAATTCACAAACAGACGCTCCTTTTATTGGTTCAGCCGTATCTCTCATGTTTTCAAGGGGTTTGTCCGTCCGGAAAAAAACAGGGAAGGTGGTCTGCCGGACAGGCCTGTCGGCACGGGAAATGCTCACGGATGGATCAGGCCGGTGGTCAGCAGACTTCAGATTATAAAAGGGGGGCATTGGATGGATCAGGCGAATGCATTCGGTCGGCAACAGGTTTTTGTGAAGAAAAAGGGGCTCCCTTGGAGGAAAGGCCGAAAATAAAGGTGTGAAAAATTTTTTCAGCCAGGGCTTCGGGCCCGATTTCGCCCTTGGGATCATACCACCGGTAGATCCAGTTACACATGCCCACCAGACAGTGGGCATCCACGGCGATATGGTCTGCGGGAAGGGCCTGGTCCCGGCAAAAGACCTCCAGGGCGTTGCGCCAGAACACCAGATATTTTCTCTGTTTTTCCTTGACCTGGTGGTACCACTCTCCGGTGAGGCAGTCATCATCATTGAGAATCAGTTTGCTGCGGAACTTGTCTTTGCAGAAGGTGTCCACCTGGTACCGGATATATTTTTTTATCAGATCCAGGGGATCGGTCTGGGTGCCGGTGATTTTTTCAATGCCGGACAGCATGTCATCCATATGGCTGTCTAAAATCTGGAACAGCAGTTCTTCCTTGCTTTTAAAATAATAATACAGCCCGGCCGTGGTCATCTCCGTTGCCCTGGCAATGTCCCGGATGGTGGTTTTGTCATACCCTTTCTGCCACAGGGTCTTGGTGGCGATCCGGTAGATCTCTTTTTTTCTTCTTTCCTGTTCTCTGCGCTTGTATTTTTTCATGAAATGTATATAAAGCACAAAAAAAAATATTTGACAAGCATTTGATAGATAGTTTTACCGCTTGTCTGGTAATTATTTGTGCCTGTATCAGCGGTATTTCTCACAAAACGCCTGTGTGATTTCCCACAGATCAGGGGGCAACAGGTTTTCCACACGGGATTGAATCTCAGGCGGGATTCCGCCGAAAAAGGCGTCTGCCATGCCGCCGGCAATGCATGCCAGGGTGTCGCTGTCCCCGCCTAAAGACACGGCATTGCGGACTGCATCTTCATAGGAGGTGGCTTCCAGAAAGCAGATGATGGCTTCGGGTACAGTGCCCTGGCAGGAGATATCAAAGGTGTAGGATGGGCGGATCTCATCCAGTGTCCGGTTCAGGTCGTACCCGAATTCCCGGGATATGCGCGTTTTTATGGTATCTTTATCAAGCCCGGTCCTGGCGAGAAAAACAGTCAGGGCCGTGGCCTGGGCTCCTTTAATGCCCTCCGGGTGGTTGTGGGTGATGGCAGCGGTTTTTTGGGCCTGGTCCAGTACTGCATCTTCGGTAAAAAAGGCGAACCCCACGGGACTGACCCGCATGGCAGCCCCGTTGCCCCAGCTGTTGTACGGTTTGGGATTTTCTGCATGAAGCCATCTGATAAAACTGGCACCGTAACCTGCATGGGGATGGCGCTGGCCGATTTTTCTAACCGATGCCAGGAAGGTTTGTTTTGAGAGGATGGCATCTGCAATGGCTGCCGTTAGAACTGTATCATCGGTAAACCGGCACTGGTCATCAAACAAGGGGAAGTTTTTGGTTTTTATGGGGTGATGTTCATAAATGGATCCGATGATATCTCCTGCAATGGCGCCGATCATGGTGTTCTACCTCCTGTCCTGTCATGGGGGGTAAATTTTATACAGCGGACCGGGTATGGCCTGTTCTGATTTTGTAACACAGGTGGCGGTCAGAAAAAAAAGCAAAAATGGATGCCAGGGCAATAATTTGTTATTTTTTCAATAAAAAATGGGGAATGAATCTGGGATCCATGCGGCTGGGGGGAACCGTGCCGTATTCTTCCTGGATTTCAGAGATCAGATCAGAGAGCAGGTCTGTCACCGGGGCTGGCAGGTCTGCCGTATCCTCCATACCGCTGGCTTTTGCCGCCCACAGGATCAGATCACCGGGCCGGGGATCGCCGGGTACATCAATGCCAGCAGGGGGTTTTTCACTGGTGCTGCCGGCTGCTTCGGCGGTGTTTCCGGAAAACAGGGCCATGAAAAATGGTTTAAAGGTGGCGGCTGCAATGGGAGACAGGTCTTTTTCAAGTCCTAAGCGGTCCTTTGCCCAGAGGGTGAGGATAAGGCTCTTGTAAGTGAGCACCCCTTTTTTAAAAGAGGCAAGGTCCGGTTCCAGGTATGTCAGCAGCCGGTCCAGTCCCATGATCTGGTCCAGGGCCTGTCTGGTTTTTTTGATATCAGTCAAAGCGGCAAAATGCCGGTACAGTTCGCCGGTTGCAAAGTTGTCAAAATACAGGGGCCGATCCAGAAACAGACCGCCCATGATACCGAGAAAATTTTCTCCCAGAAAGCTTAAAGGCAGGTTCTGCTCATGGATATAGCTGTTTTTATACCAGGTTTTTGCCGCTGTTTTGAGCTGGATGCCGGCCCGGGAACCGGTCCTGAAAAGATCTTCCAGATAATGGGTCTGGATGAGGTCGGCTGCAGCTTCCAGGCTGACATTTTCCTGGAGTATGGTCTCCAGCCCCAGGCTCAGGTAGGCGGCGGCCTTGTGGATGGTTTTTTCCAAGGTCTCTTTGTCCCGGATTTTCTGCCGGTCCGCAGAGATGATCTTGTTGATCAGGGCGGCCAGCTCCGACTCCAGGGTGAAAACAAAATCAGACGGCAGCAGGGCAAGGCTTTTGACAAACAGGTCCTGTCCGGACAGAAACCGGGTAAAACACTGGGGGGGAAGGGGCAGTTCCGGATCAAAGGTATCAGGGCCGAATATCTGGGTTCTGGGGCGTTTTCTCAATGATGCGATATCCGTGGGCTGGTAAATACCGATGGCCTCATGCACGGGCAGAAACCCTTTTTCCGCAAGGCGGATGTTTTTCAGGCGGAACTGTTCTTCTTCGGTTTCTGCAGGCAGGGTGCTGAGGGTTTCCAGCAGCAGGCCGTGGAAGACGGACAGATCCATATCCGCCAGTTTTCTGACCATGGCATCAATGAGTTCCGAAGCCTGGACCTCTTCAGACAGCGGGGCATCTGTATCTGTCTCTGTGTCTGGATCAGTATCCTGTTTTTCTTCAGGAAACCGGAAGTAAAATTTATCGTCCAG
>JAABRW010000092.1 GCA_011390695.1 Desulfotignum sp. | reverse complement strand
TGTCGTTTTTACCTATTTCATTGAAAAATTATATCATTAAATTTATGTTTTTTAATGATATATTACAAGAAGTTATGATAAAAAAATTATGGTATAAAGCTCAGGTTCGCTCATCCTTTTGCTGAGCAAGCTAAACTCGCCAGTTCTCTCCTTCCCCATAGACAAAGCTGCGCATTTTTGCAACAATCATCCTGTATCAAATCGACCAGATCAGCTTTTGCATATTCATGGTATCCCAAAATAAAAATCCCTGGAAATTTTCAGCCATCGGATA
>JAABRW010000091.1 GCA_011390695.1 Desulfotignum sp. | reverse complement strand
CCACAACATCTTGTGTTCGTATCAAATCATATAATTCATTTTTTGGTTCATGGTATCATTGACAATTCAATGGATTCTATAATTTCGGATGGGATAATTATGGTTAATTCCATTTAATCTTCATAAATGTTGAAGTCAGGGTAATATTTTTTGGCACATTCCTGGCATATACCATGACTGAACTGAGCATCTGAATGTTCATGGATATATTTTTCAATTTTTTCCCAGTAGCCTTTATCATTACGTATATTTTTACAGTGGGCGCAGATGGGTATAAAACCTCGCAAAGTCTTTACCTCTGATAATGCCTTTTGAAGATCTGAAACCAAACTGTCCTTTTGTTCTTCTGCCCGCTTGCGCGCGGTGATGTCTTCGATGGCCAGAAGGATGATTCGTTCCGTGCCCATTGCTCGTTCAATCTGCCGGGCATTCAAAAGCATTGTACATCTTCCGATGGTGGCAAAATCGTGTTCGACCTCATAATTGTCAAAGCTGGTCTTTTGGGGAAGGATGGTTTCCAGCAGTTCCCGTAGCTTGGGGATATCCCATTGTTTGTTGCCCAGGTCATAGACAAGCTGCCCCACGGTGTCTTCAGGCGTTACTTTGAAGAATTCATAGAAGGAACGGCTGACGGTGACTACCCTGAGGTTCTGATCCAAAGAAATTAAAGGTTCGCGCACCGTGTTGATGATACTCTCGGCGAATTCACTGGCTTCATCTGCGGTTTTTTTGATGATAGCCAGTTCTTTTCGGGTCTTTTCCAGGCCGGCTTCTATTTTTTTACGCTCGGTGATGTCCTCGATGGCCAGAAGGATGATCCGCTCTTTCCCCCACACCCTTTGAATCTGCCGGGCATTCAACAGCATTGTGCTCCTTCCGATGGTGGCAAAATCGTGTTCAACCTCATAATTGTCAAAGCTGGTCTTTTCGGGAAGGATGGTTTCCAGCAGTTCCCGCAGCTTGGGGATATCCCATTGTTTGTTGCCCAAGTCATAGACAAGCTGCCCCACGGTGTCTTGGGGGTTTACTTTGAAGGATTCATAGAAGGATCGGTTGGCGGAGACCACCCTTAAATCATGGTCCAGAACGATTAAAGGTTCACGCACGGTGTTGATGATACTCTCGGCCAATTCGAGGGATTCATCAACAGATCGTTTATTTATTTCCATATTTTTATGCCTTTTTTAAATCATTTTCTGCCTCGAAAATTATTTTATTCTCTTTTCGTGTTTTTCATCTGTCAACGGTTCCCGGACGACTGATTTTTTATGGTGGATCTTGATTTTGCACTCAGGAAACAATCGTTTCAAATTCTTCAAAGATACTTATAATCATTACAATAATAACAAATATCGTGCCAGAAACTGAAAGTGGCAATTATTTACTCTAACATGGAGAGCCTTACCCTCTATACCAGGATATTTACTTAATCGTATATTTATTGAATACTATTTGGGAAATGTGGATCAGGATGGGTTGAAACAAGGGAAAAAAGGTCAAATATAACACTCTGGCCAAATACGACCTTATTTTTATATGACGTAGGACCCATGATTTGATCTTTCAGTGTTCACTATTAGGACAAGCTAACAGCTGCCGATATTGCAATTATGTTGCGAGTTGCCCCTGAGTCTTGATAACCGGGCGTTTTCCAACATTGGGCATGCAAATAACTATCCCCGTTGTCTACCGGATCGATGATGTCAACACCCGGGTGGTGGTGTATACCATCGGACACCGCAAGGACATTTATGAGGTCATGCTTCAGATACTGGGATAAGAAGTAGGGCTGCCTTTATCTGCAGGATATACAGCCTCTGTGTGTTTTAATGAACAGCCGCAATAAGCCGAACCTTGTTCCCGCCGATATTAAACACGGGGATTTTTCCCAGATACATCATCATCACCCGGTCGGATATAGCCTGTTCGATTTCCTGCCAGCTGGTACACCCGGTCGATTTTTGAAAATATTTTTTCCCAGGTATAGGGAAAGGTTTTGGTGCAGGCATAGTCCCAGTCCGGCTCGGGATGGGCTTGAACATCCTGGATGGTTTGTGCCAGAACCGAAGCCAGACAGTTTTCCAGTTCTGGCACATCTGTTTCATAAGGGGTATCGATGGTTTCAAGGGGCGGCAGGTCCAAAAGCCGAACCATGGGGTTGCCATCGTGTCCCAGCAGCTCTGTTACCCCGGGCAGGGCCGTGGTGACCAGGCGGCACCCGCAGGCCAGGGCCTCCATCAGCACCAGGGGCAGGCCCTCATAAAACGAGGGCAGCACAAACACATGGGCGGTTCGCAAAAGCTTGCCTAAGTCGTCATGGCTCAGCGGCCCGTGGTAGATCGCTTTTTCTTGTAAAACGCCGGCCAATTCCAGACAACGTGCCTTTTCCCGGTTACTGCTGTTGCCGGCCAGGTGCAGCCGGAAGGGCAGGTGCCGGATTTTTGTCAGGCTGTTAAGCAGCCAGGGCACGCCTTTGGCATGACTGAGTTTGCCGGCATAGACCAGTTCCACCACCCCGTCAAAGGTCTTGGGGGTATGGAAAAAACAGGCATCATTGTATCCGCCGCTCACCACATGGGTGCGGGTCGGGTTTGTCCCGATCGTTTTGATGATTTCCTGTTTCTGGCTTTGGCTCAAGGCGATGACATGGTCGATCTGTTTAAGGTCCGCCGTGACCCTTTCGCTGATTTCCGGACACAGCACATGCTGGCGCAGGCAGGTGCCGTGGCAGGAGGTGACCATGGGGATACCAGGAGCAAGACGTCTGGCAATGGCGGATATGATCCACAGGTGGTGAGTGTGAATGATGTCGGGCTGAAATCGGTCCAGTGCCTGGCGGATTTTTGTTTCAAACACCTGTTGGTAGGCGGCCAGCTCCTGGGGGCTCATTTGGGAAAACACCCGGCTTTCATAGGGCATGACATCGCTCATGCCGGGAATGGGGAAATCCAGGTTTTTGCCGTCAAACCGGACATAAATGCAGTGATTGTCTTCAATCAGTTCGGCAGGCAGGGTGAAATCCCCCTGGACTCCGGCTGCCAGAAAATTGTCGTGTCCGGTTTTGGCGCTTTGAACAAGGATCTGCTGAATATATTTCCCGCTGCCGGTGAAATCCGGGGCCTGACTGATGATATGAAGTATTTTCATCTCAATCCAGACTCAGGCCCGCTTTGCACTGGTTGCACCGCACCACCCCTCTGAACACCTTGTGGCCGCATTCCGGGCAGAAATACCGGTCTTCTTCATCCTGCATCCATTGTTCGGTGCCGATTTGCCTTCTCAGCGGCGTGCACCGCAGCATCACTTGTTTTCCCACGGTCATGGGAAATTCATCAATGAACCGGCAGGGAAAGTCATCGCAGAGATGACATCCGGAAATTCCTTTGGCCAAAGCGCACTCCCGGATTTCGCATTGCCGGCAGTGCATGAACCGGTTGTCGGACAGGCAGCCATCGCAATGGATATCCTGCGTGGTGAGGTTTACACAATTGGGCAGAATGCCTTTGCCGGAGATTTCCCCTTTATATAAGGAAACAAGTCGCTCCTTGAATTTTTCATTCTGGTCCCGGTGGGCGATGTGAATGGCACAGACACCGCAGTAAAGCCCGCAGGGGGATGCAAACGCGGGATTTGTCATATCAGGCCTCCTTGGAAAGGGATTGTTGGCATACGCCTGAATTCAATTTAGATGGGCCGCCCCTGGAAGTCAACACCCATCCCCCACAATAACCTGGTCCGGTCCGGATATTTTTTTAAAACAGGGATCTGTAACGGCCATACCCTTCCGATTCCAGCCGGTCTAAAGGAATGAACCGCAGGGATGCGGAATTGATGCAGTAGCGTTGGCCTGTGGGGGCGGGACCGTCGTCAAACACATGCCCTAGGTGGGAATCCCCATACCGGCTTCTGACCTCGATTCGGGTCATGAAAAGGGATTTGTCCGCTTTTTCAATCACATGATCCGTCACCAGGGGTTTGGTGAAGCTCGGCCAGCCCGTGCCGGAATCAAATTTGTCCGTGGAGGAGAACAAGGGCTCACCGGAAACAATGTCCACGTAAATGCCCGGTTCTTTATTGTCCCAGTACGCATTTTTGAACGCGGGCTCCGTGCCGTTTTCCTGCGTGACCTTGAACTGGAGCGGGGTGAGTCTCTGCCTGATGGTATCGTCATCAGGTCTGGACCACTGAATCTCATCAGCAGAATCATGGGGGGTGCTTTCATGAGATGGTTCAGCCACAGGCTGTTCCGTTATGGGACGGTTTTTCCACATCCGGTTCAGAAAAGGATCCCGGCCCGATCCCATCCGGTAATACTTGTACTGAAGCTTGTTTTTCTTGAAATAATCCTGATGAAAATCTTCTGCCGGGAAAAACTGCTCAAACCGGGTGATCCGTGTGACAATGGGTTTGTCAAAAATGTTGGCATCGTCCAGGGCTTTTCTGGAAGCCAGTGCCTGTGTTTTCTGATCTTCGGTGTGATAAAAGATTTCCGGGCGGTACTGGGATCCCCGGTCCACAAACTGGCCCTGGGCATCCGTGGGATCGATGTGGCGCCAGAAAATGGTGAGCAGGGTATCATACGATACCTCATCCGGATCATAATAGACCTGAATCGCTTCGGTGTGGCCGGTGGCGCCTGATGACACAGACGTATAATTCGGGGCCGGGTCATGTCCGCCCGTATAACCTGAGACCACATTTTTTACACCCGGCACGGATGAAAAATCCGCTTCCGTGCACCAGAAGCAGCCGCCGGCAAAGGTGGCGATTTCCAGTCTGCCCGGGTGGTCATCCTCAGATCCGGATGTGGCTGCAAAAGCGATCATCGGTATAAAAAAAAACATGGATATGAGCATCATTGTCAGGGCGATATCCGGTTTCATGGTGTCTCCTTTTTTAAATTTTCTGGACAACAGGTTTCAATAGGTAATGTA
>JAABRW010000090.1 GCA_011390695.1 Desulfotignum sp. | reverse complement strand
GATAGCCGGACTGGATTTTCCATTTCACCTCCGGGTTCTTTGCCATGGCCGGAAATATCATCACCATGGTGGTACATACAAAAATGACGGACAAAATTATGGACAGTTTATGATATACAGATTTCATATTACTCCCTTTCGCCTTTACGGCATTGCTTTTGCCAATAAGAGATAGATTCATCTTGACGGCATTCAGTTCTCCTATACGGCATTGATTGTGTCGATCTCTTCCTGGGGCACGTCAAAAACCGTGTCTGTGCTTTCAATTCTTTCACGGGTAAAAAAACCGGGCAGCCTGTCATCTTTGGCGGTCAGCCCGGCTCCGGCATTGAACTTTCTTTCAATGGCAAGTATCCGGCCGCCGGTCTGATCGATATAATCATCGGACAGGGTCGTTCCGGTGAGCAGGCTGACACATTTGATGAGCGGGGCTTTGAGATCCGGGATATCCAGCAGGGCCAGCATGGGAAACAGGCAGATGCCCAGCGTGTCCACCGTGGCGTTGTGGTTCTGCAGAAACATGGACACCTGTGTCTGTCCCTGGGATGCCATGGGATTGTAATCCGGGTTGGCCGGGGACGGCAGGGCGTTTCCTGCAGTATGGTCGGCACCCGTCGGAGAGGTGGCATAGGTCACGCCGGTACCTTTAAGCACCCGGGGATCATATCCGGCCAGGACTCGGCCCTTGACATGAGGAATACGCTCTACCTTCAGGGCATTTCCTGTAAACAATCCGCCATGGCCCAGCATGACGCCGGTGTCCGTACCCCCGGCGATCTGCTTCACGAGCTCCAGAGCCTTTTTTCCATCCCCCCAGGCCAGTTTTCCGGCTTCCATGAAAAGGGCCAGGGCACCGCCGATCTCCATGGTGTCCACACCCACATCGTTGCATTCTCTGTTGATATGCGCCACCATATCAATATCATCAATCATGCAGTTGGATCCCACCAGGGCCAGGGTTTCATACTCCAGTCCGCCGACCACCACCTCGCCGGCTTCATCTGTAAAAATATTGGAGCAGCTGACCATGCACCCTTCCATGCATTTATGGCTCATCTTGAAGTTGGGGCGGGTCTGGGCAAGGGTGGCCATATGCTCTGCGGACAGGGCTTCGGCACTTTCAAATCTTCCCTTGGCAAAATTTTGGGTTGGCAGGGCCCCCATCTCGTTGATCATATTGACCAGAACCGGGGTTCCCATATGCTCCAACCCCTGCATTAAAGGATGGGACAGCACCCCTTTGGCCAGCTGTGCCGCAGTTTCATTGAATTCTTTTTTCACCTTTGCGGGCACTGCTGCGGCATTCGCGGTATCATCCAGTACAAAAGCCTTGAGATTCTTGGCTCCCATGACCGCACCCAGTCCTCCCCTGGCTGCCATCCGCGGATGCAGGTCTTTTGTGGTCATCATGATACCCGCTGCTGTCAGCTGCTGTTCACCGGCCTGACCGATGGAAACGATGGCGCAGGATTCCGCCTTTAGAGCGTTGATGATATCATAGTTTCCCAGGCCTTTTAACGCTGCGGCATCTTCAAAAGTGACGCTGCTGCCGCTGATTTTCAGCTGGGTCAGGGTGCCGGCGGATCCCTCCAGAACAATGGCCGCTATACTGTTTTTCGCCATGGCCCGGGCAGCCTGTCCCCCTGAATTGGCCTCCATGATACCTTTGGTCAACGGGCTTTTGGCCCCCACCGAACACCTGCCGGAATTGAGCACCGGGGTTCCTGCCAGCAGCCCCGGGGAAAAGATCAGCTTGTTGCCGTCTCCCAGGGGATCCGTTTTCGGGTCCACTTCATTGGCCAGCAGAGAGGAGATCAATCCCCGGCCCCCAAGATGTTTGAGATTTTCCGGCAGCGGCTCAAAGGCAAACTGCTTGTTCGTCAAATCGATGCGCAAAATATTTTTCATATCAATCCCTTTCTCATAGATAAATTTATTTCTCAACTTTCGGACTTCAGCGATGATGAACGGGGCCAGCCTGCTCTGAAAGTTGCGTCTATTTTATGACACCCCTGAAGATATCATTATCCGGCCACATCTCCGGCTGTTTCAATCAGAATATCCACTGCTTTTTTCGCATAGTTTCTGGTGATCACCAGCGGCGGCATGAACCGGAACACATTGCCGAACCGGCCGCAGGGAACCATGATCATGCCACGGGAAAGCATGCCCCCGATCATATTGCCCACTGCTTCCTGATTGAGAGGCGTGCGGGATTCTTTGTCCTCCACCAGCTCGATGCCGATCATCAGGCCCCGGCCCCGGACATCTCCGATAATCCGGATATCTTTGGCAGCCTCGGTGATCCAGGTCTTGATCTGTTCACCAAGTTCCCCGGCCCGCCGGATCAGGGCATGGTCATTTTCCGTGAGAATATCGATATTGGTCATGCACGCGGCACTTGAAACAGCATTTCCGGCAAAGGTGTTTGGCTGGGAATGGTCGTCGATTTTTTCGGCCAGATCTTTTCGCATGGACAGGCCGGCCATGGGCACATCGCCGCCCATGCCCTTGCCCCAGGTAACCATATCCGGCGCGACTGTGCTGTGTTCAATGCACCACATTTTCCCTGTGCGGCCGGCACCGGCCTGGACCTCGTCAGAGATATACAGGGCCCCGTGTTTTTCACAGGCCTTTTTCACAATCTCAAGATATCCCTCGGGCGGGGGCACATACCCGCCTTCTCCCTGCTGGGCTTCGATGATGAGTGCTCCCACATCATCCGCCCCGGTATAGGGGGTGTTGAGCACATAATCCACATATTTGGCGCACTGAAGATCACAGGACGGATATTTCAAACCGAAACAGCAGCGGTAACAATAGGGGTATGGCAGGTGGATGATGCCGGGGGCAAACGGTCCATAACCTTTCCGGTACTGGTCCCCGGTGGTCAGAGAGTTGCACCCGAACCAGACCCCGTGATAGGCCCCGTGGAAAGCCGCTACCTGGGTGCGGCCGGTGATTTTCCGGACAAATTTCAAGGCGGTCTCCACGGCCCCGGAGCCGGACTGGGTAAAATAGGTGATGCAGTTGTCCTTTAAATTCCCGGGCATGATTTCGGCCACTTTTTTTGCCAGATCGGTCCGCTTCACACTGGAAAAATCGATGGCATGCATCATGGTGCCCATCTGTTCCTTCATGGCTTTGATTACCCGGGGATGGCACCGCCCCACCGCGTTCACCGCTACGCCCGCAGTGATGTCGATGAGCAGGTTGCCATCCGGGTCCTTGACCGTGGCCCCTTTCCCCTGGGCCATGACAAAGGGGAACCTTCCCCCTCCACGGGCCATGGATTCATTGTCAAAAGCTGTGTTGAGATACTCCTGGGTGGCGGGTCCGGGAAATCCCTGGGTAACGATCTTGGGTGCCCCGGAAAAAGAGAGTTTGGCAAGATTTTTTTCATCGATCATGGACGGTCCTCCTTAATGCGTTGAAGGGTTAAAACCTAACAAATTTCTGTCATGCAAATCAAAGCATTACAATATGTATGCCACAGCCTTAAAGAAAAATTATTATAAATAAAATCAAATAATTATCTATAAATATCTGCTGCATATCCCGAGATCGCCCATTAAATTATGTGCAATCCGGCAGGACGAAATCCAGCCTGACTGGACACGCCTGTCATCTGCCATAGATCAACTGTCTAATATAACTGGACAGTTTCCAGTCTGATTTGATAGTTGATTTGTTACAGATAAAGTATTATGGGGTGAACAGGGATCAGTTTATTTTCTTGCCAGGGAGATGTTGAGATGACGAAAATTCTGATTATTGATGATGATGATATTTTCAGCAGGCAGCTGGGTCTTTATATCGACCGGATGGGGCATGTCTGCAAGACCGCCCCTGACATGAAAACCGGATGCAGAATGGCGGAGGAGGACAGGTTCGATATTGTTTTTCTGGATGTCATTTTACCGGATTCCAACGGATTGGCCGGCATCAATACATTGAAGAACATGCCATCCAGACCCGAAGTGGTAGTGATCACCGGAGACGGCGATGTTGACGGGGCTGAAATCGCCCTGAACAGCGGGGCCTGGGACTATCTGGTGAAACCGCCGGCATTCAATAAAATCAAGCTGTTGATCAAACGCATTATGGAGTTTCGCAACGAAAAAAACCGGCAGGAGGATGCCGTTCTTTTCAACCGGGATATCCTGGTAGGTGAAAGCCAGGCCCTGAAACGTGTGATCACAAAAATAGCCCGGGCCGCATCCAGTGACACCCCTGTGTTTATCACCGGTGAAACCGGTACCGGCAAGGAAATGGTGGCCAAAGTGCTTCACAATAACAGCCGGCAGCATGACCAGCCGTTCATCACCGTGGATTGCACCAACCTGCCGGACACCCTGGCCGGAAATATTTTGTTCGGCCATATCAAGGGCACTTACACCGGGGCTGAAACCAGCCAGACCGGGCTTATCCAGGAGGCGGACGGCGGTATCCTGTTTCTGGATGAGGTAGGAGACCTGTCCCCCGGGGTGCAGCGATCTCTTTTGCGGGTGCTCCAGGAGAAAAAATTTCGCCCCATCGGCGCAAAAACAGAGACTGCCTGTGATTTCAGGGTCGTCAGTGCCAGCAACAAGGATCTGAAAACCCTGGTAGACAAAGGGCTTTTTAGAAAAGATCTCTATTACCGCCTGGTGGTATTCCATATCGACCTGCCGCCTTTGCGGCAGCGAAAACACGATATCAAGCTGCTGCTCACCCATTATGTCACATCCATCTGCGATAAGATGGGTATCAGCGTCAAAGGCATTTCCAAGGATTTTTCAGATACCCTGGAAATCTATGACTGGCCCGGAAACGTGCGGGAACTGATCAATGTGACCCACCTGTCCATCGCCAATGCCATGGATGCCCCCATGCTGTATCCCCACTTTTTGCCAAAGGAACTGCGCATCAACCTGATAAAAAAACATATCAGTGACACGGGTGAAGACGATCTGCGGTCCAGTGTGTTTTTGACAATCAATGCACCGGATACCGGGCAGGTGATTGAATACAAGGCGCTCCGGGAATATGTGAACCATCTGATGGAATCCAAATACATCGATTACCTGGCCGGACTCTCCATAGACAATGTCAGTGAAATCTGCCGGCTGACAGGGTTGTCCCGGTCGCGTATCTATCAATTGCTTAACAAACACAAAAAAAGGCTGCTTCAACGCTGAATCCGGGCGAAACATGAAAAAAAATATCTCCATCCGAGCCAGGCTGTTCATTTTGTTTTTTAT
>JAABRW010000101.1 GCA_011390695.1 Desulfotignum sp. | reverse complement strand
GGTAAAGATTGGCACCGGAAGCATAGCCTTTTTTCCTGTTGATCTCTTCTTCCTGGGTAGTGAGAATTATCACCGGTGGTCCATCCGGCTCCTGTAGACGAAATTCCCGGATAAAGGTCAGTCCGTCCATATTGGGCATGTTGATATCACATAAAATTAAGTCATACCGATGATGGAGGGCCTTTTCCATGGCTTCGATACCGTCGTTAGCCCCTTCGGCTACAAATCCTTCGATTTTAAGAATATTCATGTGAAAGCTGCGGACGACCGGAGAATCATCAACAACAAGTACTTTTTTCATAAGTGACCTTCCTTGTTTCATTTGAAATACACAAAATAACCACCTTGCCGTTTAACGCGAAAGGCTGTGGAAATGCGGGCAATGGATTCACTGGAACCCAGGAAAATGTGCCCCCCTGGATTCAGGGCAATGTAAAATTGCTCCACCAGGTTTTTTCTTGACACCTCATCAAAATAGATCAAAAGGTTTCTGCAGAAAATAAAATCAAACCCCACTCTGTTTCGGATGGCAGTATGGTCAGACAGGTTTACATGGTCAAATGTGACCATTTTCCGGATATCGGGATTGACCTTGTAACGGCTGCCCTGTCTGCTGAAAAACCGGGAAAGATATTCGGGGGGCACATCCCGGAGGCGGCGCTGATCATAGGTGGCGTTCCGGGCTTGGGAGAGTATGTTCTGGTCTATATCGCTGGCAATCACCTTGATGTCCCACTGGTCAATATTGTCCAGCATGGCGTGGAGGATAATGGCCAGGGTATAGGGCTCTTCGCCACTGGAACAGGGGGCGGACCAGATGCGTAATTTTCGATCATTGGCTTTTTCTTTTGCCACGACCATGTCCAGCAGGCAGTGTTCTGCAAAGGCCTGAAGTTGCGGAAAATCCCGGAAAAAATAGGTTTCATTGACTGTCAGCAGGTTCACAAGATGTTGAAATTCCGTTCCTTCCGGGTCTCCGAACCTGAGAATCCGGGTGTAATCAGTCACTGATTCAGCCGCGAGTGCTTCCATGCGCTTGCTCACGCGGGCACTGAGAAAATACAGTTTCTGGGATTCCATCCTGATACCGGTTTTCCGGTAGATAAAACCGGTCAATACCTCAAATTCATGCATGGTCATGGACGAAGGTTTTTTGTTCTGCATATCAGGCATCACCCTTATTGTATATATGCCCTGCACAGATCGTTAAGGGAATAATCCTTTGTTTTTGCCAAGATTGTCTGGATGGTCTGCCTCCCTTGTTTTGTTTCTGATTTTCCGAGAAAATGGATCCCCGCATGGACCATAGCCGGTTCCTGGACAAGTGTTTCTCCGAGTTCGAGAAGAACCTTCCTGTCATGGCATGATATGTCAGCCAGCAATAATTCGGCAGCCGCATACCGGATATTCTGGTTTGCCTCTTTTTCCTTGACGATCCGGATGAGTCGGTGGATAATTTCAGGATGACACAGGATATCTTTATGGCGTGTCCGGGCTTCACCCAAAGCCATGACAATGTCCTTTGCATAAGTGAGCCGGCCGTTCAACAACGAGATAATTTCCAGCAGATGCTCAAGGGTGCCGCTTTTTGCTATGAGTTTGATCAGTTCCGGCAAAAAAACAGGGTGTACCTTCAGGATATCATCATTATGGTTGAGGAATCGGATGGTTTCCTGCAGAGCGGTTTCATCCCCGATCTGCAGCACGGTTTCCAGGGCTGAAGTGATCAGCATGGGATCTGTTTCATGGGCCAGCATGCTGAATACATCCGGCAGGCTGTCTTTGTCATTGAGTTGTCCCAGATATTCCACAGCCGTTATGCGGACATTGATGGACGGATCCTGAAGTCCGGCCCGTATGGCCAGGACGGCATCACGGGAACCGATCTGAAACAGGGCATCCAGTATCAATTTTCTTACTTCCCGGTCTGCATGGTCCAGCTTCGAGGTGAGAAAGGCCACCCCCTCTGTTTCCTTGGTGCTGAAAATACCGGCAGCGGCATTGCGCAGATAGGCGTCCCCACTCTGGAACAGTTCAAAAACCATCGGGAAAATATGGGTGCAGGCCATCCGTTTCAGGGCAAATACAATGCTGTCTCTGACAGCCTGTGATGTCTCCATTCCCAGTTGTCTGACAAGGGGTTCTGCATACTGTTCCATCCCGTCATCCAGGGCAAGAATGTCCTGCACCGCATAGAGACGTTCCGATTCCTCATTGTGTAGTAACCCCTCAGATAAGGCCGCCATTTGTTTACTCCTTTGTTTTTATCAACTTTTCAATCTCTGTAAGCAGGGTATCAATTTCAAGCTTTGTGATGTGGCCATTGGCTTTCATGACCTTTGCCCGCTCTTTCATGCCGATATCACCGATGGAAGAATAGATCAGTACCGGGGTGCTTTGCCTGGCAGAATGCTGCCGGATGTGCCCCAAAAGTGCCAGGCCGTCTTTTCTGGGCATTTCCACATCTGCAATGACCATGTCAATGGTGTCATGGTCATCGAACAGTGTCACTGCCTGTTCACCATCTCTGGCCTCCAGTACCGTGAATCCGATGTTTTCCAGCTCAAATCTGAGCATCTGCCGCACCGGAGTGGAATCTTCGGCAACAAGGATCGTAAGGCCATCGCCCCGGGCAGGGGTAGTGCTGTCATTGTCCGGCCTGTTACCTGCCGGGTTTTTGTTACCTCTTCGATGCTTTAATTCAGGTGCCAGTTCCAGTACGATTTTTTCATAATCGATGAGCAGCACATTGTGTGATTCCTCGGGCCGGGCCACGCCGATCACATAGGGATTATCCAGGGTCCAGAGGATTTCTTCAGCACCTATCACCTGTTCCCAGGACAGTGTATGTACCTGTTCCACCCGGTCCACCAGTAATCCGGTTATTTCATCGAAAAATTCCGTGATAATGATCCGGGTTTTGCGGTTTTGTGACGGGATTCCCAGAATCTGGCCCAGATCCACCAGAGGAACAATGGCATTGTGGTCCTCAAAAAGTCCCGCAACCGAAGGGTGTGCTGTGGCCCCTGGCTTTGTCAGTCTTTCCGGTAGATCCAGAATCCGGCTTACCTTCAGAATATTGATGCCAAGGTGCAGGTCTCCGATAACATATTCCAGTATTTTCAATTCATTGGATCCGCTTTTCAGATAGGCATCCGGGTCTTTGAATCCGCTCATTGTGAAAGGTCTCCTTTCTGGCAGTAAAATATTACCCCGGTGTGATCACCCAGATTCCGCACATCCACCCGGGCATGGATTGCTTCGGCAGCCATTTTGCAGAAAGCCAGCCCCAGGCCACGGCCCTGCCAGAGGTGTTTGTGTTTCAGGTCCAGCTGTACCCCCATGTCAAAGATCTGTCCGATATCGGCCAGGGGAATCACCGGCCCGTAATTGGCAACGGAGATGTCATATCCGCCGGTGTTGTCCGTTCGGGCGCGCAGTTGAATCCAGCCGCTGGTTTGGGTGTGGGAAAGGGCGTTGTATAAGTAATTTTCCATGATCCTGGTCAACAGGTCCGGATCTGTGCTGATGGTTCCGGCACCAAAATACTGGGTATCAAATCGAATGCCTTCATTTTCCGCCATAGGAGCGAATCTTTTTGCTACCCGTGTGAGTATGTCTGTGAGAGATACCTCTCTGAAGCATACCGGCAGTTTCCGGTTGAGCATAACCTCGTTGAGGTCCGTGATCATCTGCCTTGCCCGTTCCATGCCTTGGCCGGCAGAGATAACAAGGGATCGGTGCTGCGGGGTATGCATGTCCAGCGTTCCCTCCGCAAGCCTTTGCAGAACCCTGGCGGTGATGACTACCAGCTTTTCAAGGTCATGGGTAAGTAATTTAATGACCCGTTCTAGCTCTTTTTGTGTGAGGTTTTCAATGGTGCTTGTCATGATTTTCCTTATGAATATTTGACCGCCTTGATAATCTCACCGGCGATATCCCAGCTGGGTACCACTATCCTGGCGCCACCCCGTTCGATGGCTTCTTTGGGCATTCCGAATACAATGGCACTTTCCTCATTTTCCGCAATGGTGATACATCCGGCCCGGGTGATATCCACCATGCTTTGCGCTCCGTCATCTCCCATACCGGTCATCAGAACGCCTATGGTCCGGGTACCGAATACCTCCAGAACAGACTGCATCATGACATCCACAGAAGGAATGAACATATGGTCGGGCCGGGCAGGGGTACGGATAATAACTTTCTTTGACAGTTTTTTGAAAAGTGTCAGGTGAAGTCCACCGGTTCCAATATAAATGGTGCCCGGTTCCACCTCCATGCCGGCTTCGGCTTCAACACACTGCATTTGGCAGTGTTGGTTGATACGCTGGGCAAAGGAGGTGATGAACTTGGGCGGCATGTGCTGTACCAGCATGACTGCTGCATTCAGATCAGGCGGCAGAAGCGGCAGTACATCATACAGGGTTTTGGGACCTCCGGTGGAAACCCCCAGGGCAACAGCCTTGAAATCAGGCAGGTCTTTCTCCCTGGTGGAAGGTGCTGCCTTTACTGGGGTACTTGCCGGTTTTGTGCGTTCTCTTAGCCGTGTTCTTGCCGGTTTTTTGCCATCTGTTTTCGCGGCTTTTTCTGTAAAAAGTCCCTGTTTTTTTTTCAACAGACGGTTCATGGTTCCGGATCCTGCCGCGGCGTGGATTTTTGCATGCAGTTCCCGGGCTACCGAGTCAAGATTTGCAGAGACGGTACCA
Source organism: Desulfotignum sp. (assembly GCA_011390695.1). The sequence goes on along the minus strand of JAABRW010000101.1, from coordinate 8,483 downwards.
CCTGGTTTTGCTACAAAATCAAAGGCACCGAGAGCCAATGCCTCGAATGTTGCGGTGGCCCCTTCCTGGGTTAAAGATGACACCATGATCACCGGTGCAATTTCATCTGCCATGATGTACTGGAGGGCGGTAATACCATCTAAGACCGGCATGTTGATGTCCATGGTGATCACATCCGGTTGCAGGTCTCTTGCTTTGACGACCGCATCCTCCCCATCCCGGGCCGTCCCGATTACACAAAGATCCCGGTCCGCTTCAATGATACGGGTCAAAGAGCGGCGCATCAAGGCGGAATCATCACATATCAGTACACGTATTTGTTTCATGGGTGTTTGTTTCAGGGGGCTGTTTTGCCCCCTGCGCTTTTATATTAAAATGTTGTTATTCAGCAATAACCAGTTCTTTTTCTGCAGAATAGATTTCCTTGTCCAGATCTTCAGTTTCCCGTGTTTTCCTGGTCACATCCTTGAGGTCTTCCAGTTCTTTGTGATCGAGGATTTCAGAAATATTCAACAGCATGATCATCCGTTTTCCGTTATCAATCTTGCAGACTCCCTGCATCAGCCTTTTGGATATGTCTTTGGTAACAATGGCAGGAGTTTCTTCGATGTCCTGGCTGGAGATACGAAGCACCTCATTGACCTGATCCACCCGCAGCCCGGTACGGCTGCCATTGATGTCCACAATGATAATACGGGTGCGGTCATCCACGGGTTTTTCCTCAAGACCGAACAGCTGCCGGACATTGACCACCGGGATCACATTTCCCCTTAGATTGGTCATTCCGTCGATGAAATGGGGTGCCCGAGGAATATGAGTGATTTCTGAAATGCGGTTGATTTCCTGTACCTGCATGATCTGGATACCATATTCTTCATGGTTGATGGAGAAAGTGACCATCTGCTCCTCATCCAGACTTTTTTGGCCGGCAGATACCTTTTTGGCTTTTCCTTTGCCGGTATCTGCTTTGGATTGAATATCGGACAGCAGGCCGCGGGTTTTATCGGACACCAGAGAAGATTCATCCATGATCATGATGAGACGTTCTCCATTGTCCAACTTGGCCACATTTTTCAGTTCCTTTTTCTGCGAGGCTGCCATGGCCGGTGTTTTGTCGATCGCCGACCGGGGAATACGCAGTACTTCATCCACCCAGTCCACCAGGAATCCGATGGTCATGGATTCACATTCCACCACCATGGTACGCTGGTCTTCCCGAATATGGACAGCGATACCATCCTTCAATTCTTTGATGGTGTTGGCCATCACCTGGTAAAGGGCCTGGAACTGTTCCCTGCTATGATCAAGTTTTTCCGCTGTTGTCCGGGCATCTGATTCCACCAGTTTTCTTCCGGCGGCATACACATCCGCCTGTTCTCTTTTTAACCGCTTGACAATGAATTCCAGTTTCACACTGGAGGTGTTATACCCCTCCAGCCACTGCCCAAGACCTGTTTTTTTCGCATCAAGGTTGCCTGAAAATTTCTTGTCCGATTCCAAGGAGTTCACCAGGGTGGATATCCATTTTTCCTCCGATGCCAGGAACCGGTCCAGCCGGGTATGCATTTCTGCAATAAGACTGGGCATTCCCAGCAGTCCGCGCATATCCAGAATGGGCATGAGATTGTTTCGGATGGTAAACAGTCCCAGCACATATTCGGGCACATTCGGGACCGCACTGATGCGGTTTACTTTCAGAATTTCACTGACCTTTGCAATGTCAAATGCGTATTCATCATCACCTACCCTAAAGGAGACCAGTTGTTCTTCTTCAGAGGCGGAATGGTCGGTTGTAATTTCTTCCTTACGGTTTGAGGAGATCTGTTTGCGTGAGTCTGGTTTTTCGATATCCACGGCAATCAGTTCATTGAGGTTGAGCATCATGATCAGCCGCTCTCCCTTGTTCATCTTCACCACACCGGTCAGAAATTCACTTTCCACCCCCCGGCATACAGCGGGAGGCGGCTCAATGGCGGTGTGTTTGATGCGCAGAACCTCACAGACATGATCCACCAGCAGGCTGGTTTGTACTCCGTTGGTTTCCACCACCAGCAGCCGTGTCTGGTCCGTCACCTCTCCGGCCTCCATGGAGAAGCGGCACCGGGTGTCTATCACCGGCAGTACACTCCCCCGTAAATTACAGATGCCGGAGACAAACTCCGGACTTCTGGGGATGGGTGTGATATCGGGCAGCCGGACGATTTCCCGGACCGTGTTGATATCCACACCGAATTCTTCTCCGGAAAGATGAAACACAACACACTGACCTTCATCTGAAGCGGTCTGTGCGTTTTGCTTGTCAATCCCCCTGGCTGTATCTGTTTTTCCCATGATCAGCCTCCCATGTTTTGCATTTCATCAGCCTGGCTGGCAATGTCTTCGATCGCTTCCACAATCTGTTCCATGCCTTTATTGCCTTCGTTGGCCGCTTTTCCGGCTTCCTGACTAACTTTGGATGCTTCTTCAGACCCGTTGGCAATATCTTCCACCGCTTTGTTGGCCTGTTCCAGGGCTGCCAGAGATTCTGCAGCACCCTGGCTGATCTCGACCACGCCCTGCTGTACCTCGTCCATGTCTGTTTCAATGATGTCCAGGTTTTTGGTGGTCTTTTTGGAATTTTCCACTTCCTGGGCCGACATATTGGCAGATGTTTCAATGTCCCTGGCAACCACGCTGATCTGAACCTGCATGTCCCTTACCATGTCTTGAATTTTTTCTGCGTTTTCCGATGAATCATTGGCCAGAGTGCGGATATCTCCCGCCACAACAGAAAAACCTCTGCCGAATTCACCGGCCCGGGCCGCTTCAATGGAGCCATTCACAGCCAGCATATTGGTCTGAAGGGCTACATTCACTATTTTTTCCACAATCTTGTTGATCTGAATGGTGGAGTCATCCAGTTTTTTTACGTTGACCACTGATTCCTTTGCAGAGACAGCCCCTTTATCGATATTGGTGATCAGCTTTTCCACATTTTCCTTGTTTCTGACAACCAGTTCTTTGACACTGGTAATGGCTGATTCTGCTGTATCAGTGAGATCAGCCATCCCCTTGGACCATTCTTCCAGCCGCTGGCCCAGTTCCCGGTTTGTTTCTGCAGCACCCGCCTGGTTTTCCGAGCCTTTGGATATCTGTTCAATGGCGGTCATAATCTGGGTTGCGGAATTTCTGGCTTCTTCAATGGCTGCAGACAGTTCTTCTGCTGCCGCCGCCACCTCTTCCGCAGATTTCTGGGTATCAGTGGAGTGTTTCAGGGTATCGGTAAGTTCAGCAAGATCCTCTGATGCGTTCTGCATCTCCGAAAATGCTTTGTTTTGTTCTTCTACTGCCTTGGTGGCCTCTTCGGCCGCGCTGCTCTGCTCTTCCGAATTGCTGGCAATATCTTCGGACCCCTTGAGAAAATCCTGGGCCCCGGTTTTGATGTCCACGGCATACTGGGCAATTTCCCGGAAGCCCAGTACCAGTTTTTTTATCTGTTCATAAATTTTTTCCAGGTCTTCAGTGATGGTTTTTGCTTTTTCCACCTCTTCCAACGCTTCTTTGGTGGAGGTATCTATTTCATCCACCACCTGCTGGACCTGGGTCTGGATCTCATCCACCACATTGCGGATATCTCTGGCACTTTTTTCTGATATTTCAGCAAGATTCCGCACCTCGTCCGCCACCACGGCAAATCCCCGGCCGTGCTCTCCTGCTCTGGCCGCTTCAATGGCTGCATTCAGGGCCAGCAGATTGGTCTGGTCGGAAATCCGGACCACAGCACCGACAATTTCCCCGATCTGGTTAGAATTTTTTTCCAGTTCCTTGATCAGTCGGGTGGATTCCTTGTTGGCCTCGGAGTTTTCCATCACCCCCTTGATCAGGCCGCTGATATCCTCAGATGTTTCCTGGACCAGTTCCTGGAGATTTTCCCCTTTTTTAAGGGATTGTTTCCCCCGGTCATCTGCGATGTCCGCACCTTTCAGAATCTGGTTGATGGCGGCCCGGGACTCTTCTGCTGCAGCAGATGATTCTTCGGCAGCCGATGAAATCTGCTCCATGTTCTGGCCCAGTTGTTCTGATGCAGCTGCCGCTTCTGCCAGTGATGATGTCATTTCCTCCACAGCTGTTGCCAGCCGCTCGGCAATGGCCTGCTGCCGCGCCAGGGTCCTGACCCGGGCCTTTTCCATGGCCGCTTTTTTGGCATCTTCTCTTTTTACAGTCAGGTCTTCATGCTGGTTCAATTTTGTTATCACACCGGTTTTCATGCTGGCAGGTTTTGCCAGGGTTTTGGTTGGCATTCAAGCCTCCTTTTTTGGTTCCTTGTTGTTGCCCCTATAAAATTATAAGGGTTAAAAAATTTTAGTTATGATTGTATCTTTTCCCGGGTCATCTCATGGTGGCTGCTACACAACAGCATCTTTTCAGTGGTGATGGTGATTGCCTTTTGGTCTCCAGTATCCAGATCAATGGCGGTGACCTCAAGGATGCCGTTGCCGTCAATGGAAAAAACAACATCAATACTTGCCTGGTGCTGCTTTTTTCCCGGGTCGATGGAAAGCTGGAACCAGCCTAATGAAAGCAGTTTTTCTGCATTCATATCCATGCGCTGAAGCACATTGATCACCACATTCTCCTGGTTATCATGGGTATTGGTGACCATGTGACGTGCCGTTGCAGGATATGCTTTACCCCGGGGAATAATGGGAATAAATGATCCCTGGTCATCTTCAATGCCCAGATCATGGGGTGTGATATCATGAAATTCAATACCTTCGATATTGCCTTCCATGATGCCGGCCATAAGTCCGGCCCCTCTGGCTACGGCTTCATCCGGGTTGATATTCCGCTTCAGTTCTTTTTCCAGTACCGTACCTGAAGTCAGAATCAGGGTGTCTTCATTTTTTTCGGGCTCGCTGGAACCCGCTTTGGACGATGTTTTATCGGAAGAGGGTTTATCCTCATGGCAGATGATTTGCCGGACTAGTTTTTCCAGGGCCGGTACACGTGTGCTGCCTCCCACAAGAATGACGGTCTCGACCCAGTCTGTTTCTATCTGTGCTTCCTGAAATGTCTGCTGGATATGCCCGGCAATGGTTTTGAAAATATCGGTAGTGAGTTCTTCAAATTCCTTTCGGGACAGGCTGGTGTTCAGATGGATGGGGCCTTTGGGGGTTACAGTAATATAGGGTATCAGTATCTGGGTATCTTCGGCAGAAGACAGGTCTATTTTGGCTTTTTCCGCATTGATGATCAGCTGCTGATGCGCAATGAGATCTTTTTTCAGATCAATGTCATGCACCTGGGAAAATTCATGTATGATTTTTTGAACAATCAACCGGTCAAAGGCCGCCCCGCCAATGGTTGTGGAACCACCCACCCCTTTGACCTGAAATATGTTGTCTTCATACGCCATGAGGGTGATATCCAGGGTGCCGCCACCCAGATCGATGACCAGCAGCCGGGTATCTTTTTCCCGGTTGAATCCATATACCAGTGCGGCGGCAGTGGGTTCATTCAACAGTTTCAATACGGTCAATCCGGCTTTTTCCGCAGATTTGAGGGTATCTTCCCGCTGCCGGTCATTGAAGTAGGCCGGCACGGTAATAACCGATCGGGAAACCGGGTGTCCCAGATAGGTTTCCGCACTTTTTTTCAGATAGGTGAGAATGTGACAGGAGATATCCACAGGAGAATATTGGCGGTTTAAAACAGTATACATCTGGTCCGTTCCCATGGCCAGTTTGACCAGGGAGATGGTCTGATGGGAATTGATAACCGCCTGGTTTTTGGCCATTTGTCCCACCACCACTTCTCCATTTTCTTTGAAATGCACCACCGACGGTGTCATGCGCTCACCCCGCTCGTTGGGAATAATTCTGGGGCTGCCGTTTTTGATATAGGAAATAAGCGAATTGCTGGTTCCCAGATCTATACCGATTACCCGGGATGGTGAAGGTTCTTTCTCCTGCAGTGCGTTTTTTTTCTGTTTATCCATTTTTGCATCCAGTGAATATGTGTCTGTCCAGGTGTATGATAAAAAATTTTTTCATGTGTTTATCTGACCCCTATCAATGTTCTTTTTTTCAGGATATCAAGGTTCTCCCGGGCGATATCATTGTCCGGAAACCGTGCCAGCAGTTCTTCCAGAATCGTGCATGCCCGTGCATCATCCCCCATCCGGGAAACGGCCACCGCCAGATTCAGCTGTGCCTTGATGTGGTCTGGATCCATTTCAAGGAGACACTCAAAAAAACCGGCAGCACAACAAAACCGATTTGATTTGACTGCCTGAATGCCTTTTTCGAAAACAAGGATCTTGATTTCCCGGATCTGGGCATCACAGGTTTCCATCATCCGGATATTTTTTTTCTCTAAATTGTTTTCAGGTGCTCCGGTAGCGGTTCTTTTTTCAAGAGACGGTATCGGAACCGTTTTTTGAAACAAAAGCTCCTGAAGCGTGGTCCGTTTCTTAACGGGTTTGGCAGAAGCATCATTCATTTTCTGCTTCCTTTTTTCCCTCACCCAAAGAGCGGTCCGGTATGACTGGATCAATGAATTGGGCCAGTGCATCATAGTCTGCAGCCCCGTTGCTTCTCGATCCATATTCAAATATGGTCATCCCATGGCCGGGAGCTTCTGCCAGGGATATGTTCTGCCGGATGGGAGGTGTCAGTTTGTCAGGGCCGAAAGTTCGAATGATATCTTCGGATATTTCCCGGGTGATACAGGTGTTTTTATTGAAAAAGGTGGGGATGATTCCCGCCAGAGTCAGCTTGGGATTCCATGCGGCATTGATCTGATAGATAAGCCGGGTCATCTCAGCCAGACCTTCCAGGGCCAGAAAATGCATGGGCATGGGAATATAAACATCTTGGGCTGCAACAAGAGCGGTGACGGAAAGGGGTCCCACAGACGGAGGAGGATCAATAATCACCATATCAAATCCCGGGGCCTGTGCGTGGAGGAGTTCGGTCAGATACATTTCATCTCCGCTGAATTTCAAGGCATCCATTTCCACCATGGAAAGATCCCGGCATGACGGAATAATGGACAGCCGGGGAATCCGGGTTTGCTGGACCACCTCGGCAAAATCGGCCTTTTTATTCAAAAGATTGTAGATATTGGGCATTTGGGGATCAGGGGAAATTCCCAGAGAAAGGGTGGCATGGGCCTGGGGATCCAGATCAATCAACAGCACCTGTCTTTTTTTCATAGCAAAACAGTGGGCAATATTGACGGCAGTGGTCGTCTTGCCGCATCCGCCTTTTCGGTTCGCAAAGGTGATGGTTCGGTTCAAAGTCTGTTCCCCACTGTCGGGTCGTGCTTTTGGAGATCCAATTTGTGGGAGTTCGTGTTAGCCTTGCGGTTTTCCTGGAGATTGTGAAACAGTTTGTGAAGGGTGGTGATAACCTCTTTCCGATTTTTCCAACACCCCATGTATCTGGGACCAAGGTCCATGGCCAGGGCCATCATGTCAGGGGTGTCATTTGACAGGACGATCAAAAAAGGTATTTCGTGTAAAATATCCCTGTAATGGGATAATGCTTTGAGTTCCTCTTTGCTTCTCACCATCAGGACCACATAAGAGACATCATGCAGTGATTTGTGCAGGCGGTCGAACAATTGAAGGGTGGAATCAAAACTTTCAATCCACTCATAGTTCAATTCAATAAATTCAAGCAGGGAAAGGGAGGTATTCTCCTGGTATCGACTGTAACCCGGGTCATGCTTGTGTTCATAATATAACAGCAATATTCTTTCCCCCTTCAACTGTTTTCCTGCCCATGGATTTTTACACCTTTGTTTGCGTTGATCTGATACTGATAGCATGAAGCATACCAGAGAAAAATGGATCAGGAGATCTATGGTTTTTGGAAGGCGGATAAATGGCTGTGGTGAAGGTGTTGCCGATTATGTTACGAACAAAATTATTTTTGGATCACGTGAATGTATTGAACTGGAATGGATAAATTTCCCATAGGAATATACTTTTGAGGGAAATTTTCCCTTTCTATGGGAATTTTCCCTTTTCAGGGGAATTTGTTTGAAAAAAGGATTGCCTGATTATTTCCATGCAATGTGATGTTTTTTGAGAAGTCGGTAGAATTGGGATTTTCCAACACCAGACAGTTGGATCGCTTCAGTTATATTTCTGCCGGTATATTGTACCAGATTGTTTAGATACTGTTTCTCAGCCAGGACCACGGACTGATCCCGTACAGTTTTCAGCGGCGGGGGCCGGGTTTTTTGGGCAGACACAGTAACGGGATTGGAAAAGACAGTTGCATTCCGTTCTTTTATATTTCTGCTCAGAATAGGGAAATCTCCAAATGCAGGAGAATGGTTTTGCCGCATTTTTTTCTGGATCACATAGGTCCGGATGTTTCTGGGAAGATGATCCGGATAAAGGACCGTTTCCGAAGTGGTCAATATGATTTTCTCAAGAACGTTTTTCAGTTCCCTTGCATTTCCGGGCCAGTGATATAACTGAATTTCATTTA
>JAABRW010000088.1 GCA_011390695.1 Desulfotignum sp. | reverse complement strand
CTGGTCAATGGCTGCAATCTGATCCTGCAGCTTTGCATTGTCAATGCCTGCACGGGCCAGCAGCAATCCCAGAAAACAGACAAACAACACAGCACTTGCAGCAATCTGGGAAAAATAGGTGTTCACAAATGAACTGGCCCCATACTTTCCCCTGCAGAAATTAAACAGATATCTGACATGTTTGTCCGGGACAATATCCGACAGCAGGCCGTCAGGGCTGATTATTTCCACCACCGGTCCTTTTTGACATCCTGCATCCACCGGTCTCAGACCTGCCAGGTCTGCCAGTTTTGTTTCAAGGGCGTGGCTGATCATGTCTGCGCTGGATGATTTTTCATCCATGCACACAACAATGTCAAATGCCACCTGCACACCGGTTCTCTGGTTGAAACCAATAATGGTCTGCCTGACGGCAGCAGCCAGACTCTCGCCTGATGCCCTGACCCCGGGTGAAAATGTCCGCACAGCGCTGGGAATACGATTGTTTACCAGCACCAGGGCAGATTCATACCGGTCAAGGTAGATAAATACAAAAGAGGAGATCTCTTTTCGTTGTTGTAAAAAACCAGTCAGGGCTGCGTATCCCTTTGGTGCAATTACCCGGGGATGGATGTTAAAACAGGCAAGCGCAGTAAAATATGATGCCACAGCAGTTTCAGCAATGGCGCCGCTCAGGACCAGATTTTCATCTCCCGGGATATCCAGCAGATGAAAATCCGATATATAGGCTGCATCATTTCCCGGCAGGAAAGATTCAAGTTCAAAGGACAGAATCTGGGAAATTTTTTTACCTGATCTGAAGGGCACAGGCAAAGTTCTATAACAGATATCACCTGTGGGCACGAAAATAACAGCTTTTGAAAATGACTGCAGGTCCATCTTCTGGGCAAGCATATCCACTGCAGCACCAAAAAGATCCTGGACTTCCTCTTCAGGGGTTGCATCTGCGAACAAAATCCGACATTCGTCAGTGACAGACCGCTTTTTATACCCCTGTTCCACCACCCTGGCACTGATGCCGAACTGATCAATATCGAGCCGCAGAAAAGATCCTGTCATCAATTGTTCCTTTTTCCTGTTGGCATTATTGCCTTTCCATCTGTATAATCCGGCACTGCCATTTTCCCGAGGTGCTGTCTTTTTCTCTTTTCACAAACACCCACAATGTCACTGATGCTGTGTTTTTCAAGCCGGTGGACTCAATCTTAAAGGTATCGCTTGTATACCTGACAAGGCGGTCCATGCGCTGCTGTTCTTTAGGAGGCAGGCCGATGATTTTTTTATACCATCCTTTGCCCAGCTGGTTCACAAAGGTTTCTTCGTCATCTGATTTCTGTTCTCTGAAATCAATAAGTTCCCGGGCCAGGCCTTCCATTCCTTCGGGAAGAATCGCTGACAGCACCGCCATATCAGCTGTATTGATATTTATCTGCCCTGAATACCGGAAGCCGCTGTCTTGTAAGGATCTGTCGTCCAGTCCATACACGGTGAACACATCACTTAAGGTGATGGATTCTGGCGCAGCATCCATGTTTTCAAATGCCTGGTCCAACGCCGGCACGCTCATGTCTGTCTGGTCTTTCTCCAGAATGTCTTTTGAGATCCCCTGCACGGAAAACAGCTCATCAACATGGTTAAACGGGCCGTTGGCGCATGCGTAAGGCGGTTCCAATCCCTGGTAATAGTCTGATTCCGCGCCGGAAAGACCGCTGATGGCATCATCATCTTCAGCATCGAGCCAGTCTTTCACAGAGTTGATTATCATGGCAGGATCTCTGTCATCCAGGGCTTTGTCGCTTGAAAAAAACGGCCTGAAAAAATTTTCCCACACCCCTGCCTGGTCCGGATTTACCTGGTTGCCGGGAAACTGCCGGATCAGGGCATTCACCTGAATTTTGGACAACTCATCTGTGATCTTTACAGATATGTTTTCCGTCTCCTGTCCCAGGGCACTGAGTGCCAGGGCCAGCTTATCCGGATCAGCCCATGCTTCCTGCACTGAATCTAATGCGTTCATGGCCGCATCCTCCGTCAGAATAACCCTTGCAAGTTCAATGCCTGAAATCGCCAGCTGCCGGGCCTGGAACTGGTCTTTTTCAACCATGGTCATCAGCACCGCATCACCGGTAACCTTTCCGAGCTGCAAGCCGGCAGCCACCAGAACCCCCACAACTGCGATGGTCACCACAAGGGCCACCCCGCGTTCATTGCAAAAAGCCCTACTCAACAGTCCCCCTCCGGGACATCAAACCCACAGCTGTTTCAAACACCGTTTCCTGCTCTCTGGGGCCAAAAACAATTTTGATATCAATACGTACCGGGAAGGCATATGCAAATTCTTCAGAATCAGAATCCCAGCTCCGGTATTGTTCGCCATCTTTGTCCGTAAACAGCAGTTCAAACCCTGAAATGCCGGTACACAGCACCGGATCATTACACCCGGCGGGTTCCTCGGGATACGGCGGCAGTACATCCCCCCGAAAAAGATCAAGGGTATTGTTATCATTTTCTTTTGTATAATAAAAGATCTGTGCAATCCCGTTTCTCGGGTCCATGCCGGTTTTTGCATGGGCAGAAGATGAAAATACCAGATAAGACACCGTCTGTCCCCCCACAATCTCTTCACTGCCTGTCAGCCGAAACGGGTCAGGTTCTGAATTGAATGCCGGTTTTTTATACCGGGGCAGCTGCACCACATAGACCCCTTCCATATCCCTGTGCATCGTTTTGAAAACAGCGCTGATTTTCTCCGTGTGGGCAATGCTCTCCTTGACAGCACCACCTGCATGGATAAATGCCTGAAAAGATGAAAACAAGGTTGTGATGACCACAGAGAATATCAGGATCGCAATCATCACCTCAATAAAGGTAAATCCTGGGCTGCCTTCTGTAACCATCTTATTCAACGGCAATTCTCCAGGTTGTCACTTCATAGGGTGTCTGTTCGTCCGATCCGGTTACCTTTATATGAATTTTTTTAAGGCTGTCAGCGCTTTCTTCTCTGATAAAATCCAGTTCATCAAGGGATATGTCAAAAATTTCACAGGACCAGGTGAATCCGGGATGGCTTTCTCCAAAATCCCCGTCAGACTGTGACCAGTTTTGAACATCATGCTCTATCCGGGCGATCAGCTGTGCTGCCAGGATGGGGGCGATTGTGTTAAACTGACCGGTCTGGGCAAGGGAAATGGTCCCGGACTGCATCCTGAAAAGGGATACAAATACAAGGGCAATGATCGACACACTGATCATGACCTCCAGAAGGGTAAAGCCTTCTGTTCTATAAACAGTCTTCAAAATGCACATGGCCTTCTTTGATCTGCACCCGGGGAAGAAAGGGTGCGATTTTCAGGGTTACATATTTCTGGTCTTCAATTATATGGATATGGACGGCGTCTGAATACCCATGCCTGCTGAAACGGATTTTCAATTCCAGAAAATCGGTGAGGGGCATATCCGGGTATGCAACGCCTGAAACAACAATGTCTGTGGAAAGCTGTGCACTGTTTTCCTTTGCTTCCTCTTTTTGTGCAGCATCCATGTGGTCACTGGTGACCCACACCTTGTTGGACAGGGTGTCCATGTGCATCACCAGATCTGCATTCTGTTCAACCGCTCTTTTTTTCAGATCATTTATCAACCGGACCATATCACCAGCCTGGTTTGTGCCGCTGGAAAACAGGGCCACATCCCTGAACACAGGAAGCGAAAAAAACAACAGGCTGCTGATAATAGCCATGACAACTATCAGTTCTATCAGGGTGAAACCGGATATGTCCTGATATTTACTCAAGTTCCCAGCTGTTTATGTCTTTGTCTTTCCCCTCTCCCCCGGGAACCCCGTCCGCTCCATAGGAGATAATATCATAATCATCATGGATACCCGGGGACAGATACAGATATTCCCTGCCCCACGGGTCTTTGGGAACCCTTGCCTTTTCAAGATACCCTTTTTCTTTCCAGTTCATGGGAACAGGCTCGGTACCCGGTTTTTCCACCAGTGCGGCAATGCCCTGGTCAGTTGTGGGATACATCCCGTTGTCAAGCTTGTACAGTTTAAGGGCGGTCTCAATGGAAACAATATCCACCTTTGCCTTGACCGCCTTTGCATCATCAGCCCTTCCCATGAACCGCGGGGCAACATAGGTGGCCAGAATACCCAGGATCACCACCACCACCATAAGCTCCAGAAAGGAAAATCCCTTTTCATTGCTCAACCAGCCCCTGGACCGGTTCATACACCCGTCATTTCTCTGTATTTTCATTACGTTGACAGCTCCTGCATTTTTTGAAAAAAACTGTAGCATGATTTTTTCACCAGGTAAAGCCGTAAAGCCATGAATGGTTTTATAGCAGACCCACCATATTTTCAAAAAAAATCAGCGAAAAAAGAAAGGCGCATCAAATCATGTCAATAAATTTGATGCGCCTGTTCTAATGCACCCGGTATGAAAGGCTGTTTACTTCATTCCGAAATTATGGGCCAGGTCTTCAAGTACGATAACTGTTCCGTCTTCACTGTTCAGCCGATCCAGATATGCAGCCAGATCACTGCCGTCAATATCTCCATCTGCGTCACAGTCGCCCATGGTCCAGCCCCCTGGTTCCAGATTAAAGTTGGCTATGGTAGCGGATTCCATTACCACCGCCACCGCTTCGGCTGATTCACAACGTGAAATACCACCCTCACTGGTCCAGTATTCGTAAAAATAGTCCACATCCGGGTTGCAGGCAGGATCCGCCCGCAAAACGTATTCTCCCGGCAGCAGGGCAAACCCGTAAACCCCGTTGCTGTGTGTACCGGCACCGTAGATATGGCCCCCGCAGCCGGGTTCTTCTGCGCTGACACAGATATTGTTGAGCACCTGCCCACCACCGGTTATGGTCCCTGCGATCCGGCCGCCCTTGACCGGTGTGAAATCGATCGTAGCATCCGGCGACACCGGATCAGGATAAGCTTCTCCGACATAAAAGCTTTCACCCGAATTCAGATGCACCTGGTATCTTCCCTGGGACGCCTCGGGAATACCGAAAAGCGTGAAGGGACTTGAATCAATCCAGCCACTGACCAGGTATTCGCCTGTATCATAATCATGAACACTGATGTCAATGCCTGTCACATCATCGCCGCTAATTGTAATGGTCATTTTGTTACCGGGATCTAAAACCATTTCATTTACATAGGTGGTACTTCCTTTTGATACACTGACAGCCTGGGCATTATTACAGTCTGTTGTGCCCATACCGCCGTCATACCATTCCCCCAC
>JAABRW010000087.1 GCA_011390695.1 Desulfotignum sp. | reverse complement strand
TATACATTTTCGGCCTCTGAATGTTCAGCCATTGGATAATTTATCTGCAATTACGTTCTCACCCCCTCAATAATTCACCCGCTACTGCTCAGTCGTTTAAGGTGAAAATCACATTAAATTTTTGTCGATATCCATTTTCCCATGCAAAATACCAATGATATCAATATAACTATCTGAGATCAGATAGAAGATGATGTGTTTTTGTGCAGGAAAGGAATAATATCCAGGAGCAATTTCAGGTCGTTGTCTTCCAAGTTCCGGATTGGCTGCAAGTTGATTAAGCGTGTCCTCAATATCTTGAAGATATTTTTCAGCTTGTTTCTCACCCCAGGTTTCAACAGAATAATTCCAGATTTCTACAAAATCCGATTTTGCTGTAGGAGTGAGACGGTATTTACGCATTCCTGACCTCAGAAACAATTTCGCTTACGGATTGCGCAACAAATTTTCCCTGTTTAGCCTGCTTAGCACCAATTGATAAGCGTTCTTTTAACATTTCAAGTTTCATGTGCTGTACCAATTCTTCATTTTTTTCCCAGAACCGCAAAGCATCCCGAATCACTTCACTTGCATTGTTATAATAACCTGATGCGACTTTTTGTTTAACCCTAGTTTCAAGCTCAGGTGTTAGTGAGATATGCATAGTAACCTCCTTGTTTGAACAACTACACACCACAATAACAGAACTACAAATATTGTCAATCTTTGTAAATTCTCATTGCGTTCAAATGTGTTTCTCATTTCGTCGCTATAAATGAAGGCTAATTGCATCATCATGCCTCAAATCTTTGATTAGAAAAAATTTCCATGAAAATACTGTCAATTTTATGAACCATCAGGTTAAAAACCATGTTCCAGCCTAACATCGGGCTGGACAAAGATGCGCGGAAAAAGCGCCTGCTCACCTGTCAGCCCGGGCGTTAAAATCGCCCGCTTTCAGAAATTTTATCAGGAATCGAAGACCCCACATTATGTCGATTATTCTGGGGTGGCTGGATTGATTTTCTGCCTCAGAATTTGTTCTATCAGTAATGGCTTTTAGGCCAGGCTAACAGTCAAAAATATTACAAAACTTCATTCCATGAAAACTCAACCATAATCTCGATATCATTGATTCTTTCAGAACTCAACTCATATTTTTGCATATTATTGACTGTTGAATTTGTCATTTTTCTGGAGAAAGCCCGGCCTGACAGCGGTACGGATGATTTGTTGATGGCAGAAATTTTGAACAGGCCGGAATGCCTGCATATGGGGCTGAATACCGGCATAGGGGGAAAATACATGATAATATCTGCCATTATGCAGAGAACCATCCATTTTTTATCAGTAATGACACGGTATAATATTTTAACAGCATTTATGAAAGGACGGGTATGGCATGACTGGTATCATCGGTATCATAGCATCATTAACCGTGCTGGGGGTGTCAATGGTTATCATACGGCTGGCAACCATAGCCCTCAACCTGACCGGATTATCATGGGAAGCAGCCAGTTTTCAGGCCCGCTCCGCATTCACCGGCACAGGATTCACCACCGGCGAAGCTGAAACAATCATGAAAAATCCAGCCAGAAGAAAGATCATCACCTGGCTGATGGTGGCCCGGAGTGCCGGGTTTGTCAGCATTATCATTTCCCTTATTCTTTCTTTCGCTACTGACGGGGATGATCCCCGGCGCCTGTTCCGGCTGGGATGGCTGCTGGCCGGGGTGGGTGTATTGTGGTTTCTGGCCAGATCCAGACATGTGGAAACCTGGATGAACCGGGTCATGAAAAAGTTCTTAAACCGCTGGACACAATTAAAAGTCTTTGATTATACAGCGCTGTTACATCTTTCCGGACAATATGCTGTCCAGGAACTGCAGGTGGAAAAAAATGACTGGATTGCCAATAAAACCCTGGCCCGGTGCAGACTCCCCAAAGAAGGAATACTGATTTTGGGTATCCATCGCGATGACGGCAGTTATGTGGGGGTGCCCAGAGGAGAAACACAGATATATCCCGGAGATACCCTGGTTCTTTACGGCCGGGAAAAAACCATTGATTCACTGGCAAAACGCGCAACAAACAGGGAAGGAGAAAATGCCCATCAACAGGCAGTGGATGAGCAGAAAAGAGAAAATGCCATACAGACCAGGCAGGAAAAAAAATATGAGGAAAAACGACGTAAGCGAAACCGTTAGCAGCATGAATATCCTGAGCTATAATATCCATTCCTGCCGGAACATGGACCGCAAATACAATCCGGAAAGAACAGCAAAAACAATCCTGCGCTTTAAGGCCGACATTATTGCGCTTCAGGAAGTCGATGTCGGCCGGAGACGGTCCGGTTATATCAATCAGGCAGCCTATATTGCCGATTATCTTGGCATGTCCCATAATTTTTTTACATTAAAGGAAACCCCCGGCGGCCAATACGGACTGGCCATCCTGAGCCGGTTTCCTGCAGAGGATTTGAACTCCGGCTATCTGCCGGCTGTTCCTCCCGCAAAAAAAACAGAAAACAGAGGGGTGATGATGGCACAAATGAAAACCCCGCTGGGGCATGTGCGGGTTTTAAACACCCACCTGGGTCTGCGTTCCAAAGACCGCAAACTGCAGGCAGCAGCCCTGGTGAGCAGCAGGTGGGTCTGCAACGAACAGTATCCAAAAACCCCTGTGATCCTGTGCGGTGATTTTAATGCCGGTCCCGGGTCGATTGTTTATAAGACAATTACACAATGTCTTGATGATATCCAGAAAATATATAAAGGAAGGTTGTATCCAAAAGCAACCTTTGCTTCCTGGCTTCCCGTCAGACGGATTGATCACATGTTCATTTCTCACCATTTTTCACCGGTTGATGTAAAGGTTCCCATGGATTATGAAACCCGCATGGTGTCCGACCACCTGCCGCTGTATGCCCGAATTGTTCTCTCCCCGGCCTGATCACCGGCAGGTCCTGTCTGCATGTTTTGCCAGGCAGTATTACGTATATCCATGTATTGAATCTTTGCAGTTTTCAGGATATTTTTTTTACATCATACATAAAACACAGATGAAGGCATGAATGCATTCTCGGATACGGCCGGTTGCAGCATGATCCTTATTAACCCCAAATCAAAAATCAAGGGAGTTATCATGGCCTCAGAAGCAACAGACCAAATTTACCAGATCATTACGATGAACCGCCAAAGCGGGTATACCTACAGTGTAAAGATGAAAGATATCCCGTCCCCGTTTGTGGGGATACCGGTTGCCTCGAGCGAAGATCCGGATAAATTTTTAATGGAGGTAACCAACACAGGTGCTGAAGAGGAAAGCAGGCTTGTGGAAGGTAATATTGCAGATATCGAATTCATGGAAAAATGCTGAACCCCTTGCCCCGGGGATGCACTTTTTACCATACGGCTGACTGCAGCAAATTTTAACCGGTATAATTACATATACAGGAGAAACAACATGAAAAAAGATGTTCAGGAAAATCAGTTTAAAGTGTTCATTGAGAATGCCCGGGTACTTCCGGAATATGAAATATCAGAACTGCCTGAAGAAAAGCGCAGAGCAACAGAACAAAAATCCGGCGTATGGCTGGAAGTGGACTGCCCGGAAGGGGCCTGTTCAGTGGAAAAAGACAAAATCACCCTGCCTGTGGGCAGTACATCTTCCAAAGATACCAAAGGCATCTGGCTCCGCCTGTTTTGTCCGGATGACCAGTGTGCCATACAGGAGAGCACAGATATTCCCTAGATTAAAAAAATCGAAAAAGGCTGCCCATGAACGTGTCAGATAAAAAAAATAATCCCAATACAGGTCGTGTTGTCTCGGTCAGAGGAAGCGTTGTGGACGCACGGTTTTCCAGTACCATTCCGCCGCTGCATAATATGCTGACCTGTGGAAAGGATGACAAGATCAAAATTGAAGTGATTCTGCATCTGGATGATTATACCATCCGGGGAATTGCCTTGACAGCAACCCAGGGACTTGCCCTGGGATCCGACATCCATGATACCGGCCGCCACCTTGAGGTGCCTGTGGGCAAATCCCTGCTGGGCCGTGCCCTGAATGTATTTGGTGAACCCATTGATAAAAAAGAACCGGTGGAAGCATCTTCATTTCGCACCATTCACGGGTCCCCGCCGTCAATGGACAACCAGAAAGTATCCACAAAGATATTTGAAACCGGCATCAAGGTCATCGATATTCTTTCCCCGCTGGAACTGGGCGGCAAAAGCGGCATGTTCGGCGGCGCAGGCGTGGGAAAAACCGTTTTGATCATGGAAATGATTCACAACATGGTGGGTATCCATGAGGGGGTAAGCCTTTTCTGCGGGGTAGGGGAACGCTGTCGGGAAGGAGAGGAATTGTACCGGGAAATGAAAGATGCCGGTGTCCTGGACAAAACCATCATGGTTTTCGGCCAGATGAATGAACCCCCGGGAGCACGCTTTCGTGTGGGCCATTCCGCTTTGACCATGGCGGAATATTTCCGGGATGATCTCAACCAGGATGTGTTTTTGCTCATGGACAATATTTTCCGTTTTATCCAGGCAGGCATGGAGGTCTCAGGACTGCTGGGACGGCTGCCCTCCCGCCTTGGTTACCAGCCCACCCTGGGGACCGAGCTTGCCGAGCTGGAAGAGCGAATCACCAATTCCGCCACCGGGGCCATCACATCGGTCCAGGCCGTATATGTGCCTGCGGATGATTTCACAGATCCTGCAGCAGTCCACACTTTCGGGCACCTGTCTTCCAGCATTGTTCTGTCCCGGAAAAAAGCGGGTGAAGGGCTGTACCCGGCGGTTGATCCCCTGCAGTCCAACTCCAGCATGCTGACCCCTGACATAGTGGGAGAAGAACATTACCGCATTGCCGGTGAAATACGCAGAAATCTGGCGGAATATGAGAATCTCAAAGACATTATCTCCATGCTGGGCATTGAAGAACTGTCAAAAGAAGACCGCCAGACCGTTTACCGGGCCAGACGTCTGGAGCGGTTTTTGACCCAGCCGTTTTTTGTAACCGAGCAGTTCACCGGTTATGAAGGCCGGGCCGTCAGTGTTGAAGAGGCCCTGGAAGGCTGCCGGCAGATCCTGGATGACAAGTTTTCAGACCAGTCGGAAGAGGCCCTTTATATGATCGGTAAAATTGAGGAGGCCAAAACATCATGAAACTCAAGGTGATGCTTCCCACCCATATTTTTCTGGACACCCGGGTGCAGAAGATCACAGGCGAAGGCATGGATGGATTTTTCGGCCTGCTTCCCCGGCATGTGGATTTTGTCACTG
>JAABRW010000086.1 GCA_011390695.1 Desulfotignum sp. | reverse complement strand
TGGTTGTGGTTCTGGAAATAATCTGGGTTCTGGAATCTGTTTATGACATCTCACGAGCAGAGATCATAGAAACCGTCGATGATCTTTTATCAATGCCTGTTCTGAAATTTGAACAACCGGCCGTGTTGCAGCAGCTGGTCCATTTTGCCCCGAAAAACACGGTGGATCTTTCAGATATTCTGATTGCAGGGTCGGCAAAAATCAGCGGATGCAGCGCCATTCTCACCTTTGACAAAAAAGCCGCAAAACATGACCGCTTTGAACTGGTTGATTAGCAGATGTTAAAACCGTTTTTTTTCACCCGTGAATGTGGTAAGACTGCTGTGTAAAAACGATTGCATTTTCCAGATGATTCTTTGGAGGCCCATATGACACCTTCTTTTGACAGCGTACTGGTCCTGGGGGGCGGGGTTGCCGGCATGGCAGCCGCCAGAACTTTGGGGGACCGGGATATAACGGTGCACCTTGTTGAAGCCGCAGACCGGCTGGGCGGACATGCCGCATCCTGGGCCTGCATGGCCACCGATGCCTGCCGGCAGTGCGGGGCATGCCTGGCCCGGGACATGGCGCACCAGACAACCCGTCATCCGAACATTTCTGTACACCTGAATACAACCCTGGATAGCCTTGAAAAAACCGGGCAGGGATTTGACGTCCGTCTGACCTCCGGAGAAATGATTCCGGCCGCCAGGATCATCCTGGCCACCGGGTTTTCACCGTTTGATCCCGTACCCTCCCTGTTGCCGGGCCTTCATTTCACAGAACATGACAAGATCATCACCACGGCACAGCTGAATCAGGTGCTCAAAGAAGACACCCTGACCGATTTTCTGGGAAACACCCCTGCCCCGGAGATCGCCTTCATCCAGTGCGTGGGCTCCAGAAACCGGCAGCTGCAGCGCGATTTCTGCTCCCAGGTCTGCTGTAAAATCTCTTTGCGCCATACTGCCAAACTGCTGCATCTCCTGCCGGATGCCGCCATCACCCTGTTTCACATGGACCTGCAGACCATTGGCAAGGAAACAAGGTGCCTGGCAGCTGATCTGTCTGCCGGAATCGACATGGTCCAGGGAGTGCCGGCGGAAATACTGGAAGACAGGGAAACGGGCCGGATGCGTATGGTCACCGAGGATCCGGGCTCCCGGTCCAGGGTTGCCCGGTCTTTTGACCTGGTGGTGCTTTCCGTGGGCATGGCCCCGTCCCCGGAACTGGAACATCTCGCATCCCGGCTGGGTATCACCCCCAACCGCTGGGGATTTTTCAACACACAAGATGCGGTTTTACCTGACGGTATCCATGTGGCCGGGTGCGCAGCCGGACCCAAAGACATCCTGGGATCCAGACAGGAAGGTCGGATTGCCGCAGCCAGGGTTCTGGCGGAACTCAAACAGGTGCCGACCGGTACCAGTGATGTCCTGGTCTGGGGGGACGGACCACAGGCAGCGACAATCGCACAGACCCTTGCGGATAACGGACACAAAACCTTCTGCTTCGGGCAGGGCACCGCCCCTGCAGGGGTCACCCTTATGGATCCGGACAGAATCCTGGGCGTGGACGGGGCTGCAGGCTGCTTCACGGTCTGGTATGAGCAGGCAGGCATGCGCCGATCCATGACCTGCCGGGCCATCATTGCCGCGCCTGAAACAGAATACAAAACAGTGGCCGGACAAGAACCTTTGGCCCAAGCCATTACCCTGGCGGATTTTTCCAAAATCCCGGCGGATCAGCTGCCGGATGCCAGTGCCATCCTGTTGGATTACATTGGCCCGGAATCTAAAACAGGGGCACGCCTGGCCCTGACATCTGCCATGGCAGCACAAAATACCGGCAGACAGGTCACGGTGGTCATGAACAAAATGCTGGTGCACGGGGCCGCAGGCCAGCAAATGTATGACCGGGCCCGCAAGGCAGGGGTACGGTTTCTGCGGGTCAACACCCCGGCAGATATCCAGATCCAAAAAACAGACACCGGATTTGGCCTGACAATTGACGAAGCCACCCTGCCCGGCATTCCCGTCACAGTGTCCTGCAATGCCCTGGTCATTCCGTCTGCTCCGGTGCCCGGCACCGATTTTGTGCAGATTGCCGGTCTTTTGAAGCAAAAACAGGACACAGACGGGTTTCTCCAGTCCCCCAATGTCCGGCACCGGCTGACCAAAAGCCCCAGAAAAGGGATCTATTTTGCCGGTACCTGCCATGACGAGGTGGATGACACCGATCTTGCTGCAGAACTGCACAGCATTATGGCAGACCTGGATTTTTCCTGCCCTGCCCCGGATCACGGGGTGGAGGTAAACCAGAAAAAATGCGCCCGGTGCCTCACCTGCCTGCGCATCTGCCCCCACCATGCCATTGTCCTCAATGACAAGGCCCGCCCGGAAATTCTGGCAGCCGCCTGTTTCGGGTGTCACCTGTGTGTGGCCAACTGCCCGGCTTTTGCCATTACATCTGAAAATTTTTCCACGGACCAGGTGGCAGACCAGGTCCGGAAAGACCGGGTGGTGATTCTGGCCTGCCAACGTTCGGCAGCCCTGGCAGCCGGGCCTTTGGACTTAAAGGACCACATCCAGTTGATCCCGGTTCCCTGTGCCTGCCGCACCAGTACCAACCTGGTACTCAAATCCCTGATAAACGGGGCAAAAAAGGTCATTGTTGCCGGCTGCCATGAAGACAACTGCCTGTCCATGAACGGCAACACCACTGCACAAAGGGAAGTGGCGCAGGTGGCAGCCATGCCCGGTATCACACCGGACAAGGCCTCCTGGCACCCGGTGGCAGCCAATGAAACACAGACCTTTGCCCGCATCATTTCAGATGCACATATTTCATGAAGGACATTGATGATGAAAACCGCAACCCCGAACAAAAATACAGACCTGGCCCGGCTGCTCAACCAGCTGACCAAAGGAGACAATACAGATGAATGCCTGACCTGCGGGGTCTGCAATTCCCGGTGTACCTGGTTTGACGGCCCCGGCGGGCCCATGCCGCGGCAGATAGTCCGCATGGCCGCCCTTGGACTGGAGGACGCTTTGGTTGACAGCAACATGCTCTGGGACTGCCTGGTATGCAATCGCTGCACCCAGGACTGCCCCATGGGCATCACCATGGATCTTGTGGTCACCCGGGCCAGGGGACTGGCCGCTGCTGCCGGCCAGATTCCCGATGATATCAAAAAAGGCATCAAAACCCGGCTGGAAGTGGGGGATGTCAACGGATTGACCAAAGAAGAATTTGTGGAAACCGTGGAATGGATGTCCGAAGAATTTTCTGATGACATGGAAAACCCCGATGCACAGATTCTTCATGACCAGCCCGGCTGTAAATTTCTGTACCTGCCCAACCCCCGGGAGCTGGGCATCAACCTTATGCACCTGACAGCCATGGCAAAGCTGTTTTATGCCATGGGCGAAACCTGGACCCTGTCTTCCCACCATACCGATGTCACCAACTGGGGATATTTTGTGGGAAAAGATGATGTGGCGGAAAAAATGGCCCGCATGGTGGTGGAACCAGCCGAAGAACTGGGCATTGAAACCCTGGTCTTAAGTGAATGCGGCCATGGATACCACGTGCTCAAATGCCAGGTGGCACAGCTGCTGGGCAGAGAACCCCGATTCAACGTGGTCAGCATACCGGAACTGTGCCTGGAATATGCAAAAAAAGGAATCCTTACATTTGACCCGGATGTCCACCCCTATGAAATCGCCTACCATGATCCGTGCAATGTGGCCAGAAAATCCGGCGGATACGATCCCCCACGGCAGCTGCTGGCCCTGTGCTGTCACGGTGTAAAAGAACTGGTTCCCAACCGGCAGGACGGGGTGTGCTGCGGCGGCGGCGGGGGGATTCTCCAGGATTCCAGCACCACCAAAAAACGCATGATCACAGGAAAACCCAAAGCGGACCAGATGAAGGCCACAGGATTAAAACACCTGGCCACGGCCTGTCTGTCCTGCCACCGGCAACTCGGCGAGCTGTCCACCCATTTTGCGCTGGGCATGAAAGTGGATACCGTTGCAGCCCTGGCATCTGAAGCATTGATACTGTGAAGTACGCTGTTGTTCCCGCCGGCAGGGGTTCAGCAGCAGGATTGCAGGACTGATTCAGCAGGGGGATCAATCAGGAAATTTTCATCATGGATGAACACGGAAGGTCCACTGCATTCACAGAGCGCACCTTTTTTGCCTGACCTGAGTGCAGATATCGCACCGGCAAGGGGGGGGTGATAACCATGCACTCCCCCCGATCCCGGTACTGTCAATTTCAACCTGTTTGTCTATACAGCTTCTTTGTTTTCAGACCAGTTATGTTTCCGGTCACCATCCACAGTGCCATGAACTTTTTCCCTTTCTTCGGCAAAATCAAATCCTGTCCAGATACCGATGGATTTGAGAATGGAATCCTGGGGGTGATACTGCCTGAAAATTTTAAAATAATAGGCAGCTTCTTTGCTGTTGAGTACCGCTTTGGGATGTTCCGCTTTGAGCTGTTGAAATTCTTCATCACTCATCTGGTTTGCAAGCCGTTCCCCCAAATCTTCGCACCCGGCACCCTGGGTATACTGAACCTTGTACCGCCACAAAATCTCATCAGGCAGGTAACCGGTATCCTGGAACGCTTCCCGGAGAATCCATTTTTCAATTTTTGCTCCGTGGTGCTCGCGGATTTTCAGTTCCGGCGGTATCTGCATCCCCAGCTTGATCATCTCCACATCCAGAAACGGCACCCGGAGTTCCAGGCTGAAAAGCATTCCCATGCGGTCGGCCCGCTGCAGGTTGATATTGTGGAGATTTTGAATACACCGCCGGGCCTCCAGATTGAGTTTATCAAACGGAAAATGCTTCATGTAGTGATATCCGGTAAACACCTCGTCCGCACCTTCACCGGTCAACACCACGGTGCAGTGTTCAGCCGCTGCCTTACAGGTAAAATAACAGGGCACGGCACATCTCACCAGAGACGGGTCATAGGTTTCCAGTTTGTTGATCACAATGGGCAATGCTTCATAATATTCATCTTCGGTAAAAACATATTCATGATGGGTGGAGCCGATATGTTTTGCTGCAATCCGGGCGGCTTTGATATCATCACTGAGTTCTCCGTTTTGGTCTTCCATGCCCACCACATAGGTATGAAGATTCGGAATTTCATCAGCTGCAATGGCCGCAACCAGACTGCTGTCAAGCCCGCCACTGCAAAATGACCCCACCGGTATCTCAGGATCGGCCAGGAGCCGTTTTTTCACACTTCTGATAAAGGTTTCCCGTATCGCCTTTGCAGCTGACGCTTTTTGGGTCATT
>JAABRW010000085.1 GCA_011390695.1 Desulfotignum sp. | reverse complement strand
GCCAGGACGGCAAGGTTTTCAGAACCCGGATCATGCCTTACCGCACCATGCAAAATGTCATTGACGGCGTGGTAGTGACCTTTGAAGATATCACTGAATTTAACCGGTATCGCCTGCCGGCCCAGCGCCTGTCCGTGATTATGGAGTCAAAGGACGCCATCCTGATCCAGGATAAAAAAGGCGCGATTTCCTTCTGGAACCAGGGGGCCGCAGACATGTACGGGTATACGGAATCCGAGGCCCTGAAAATGAATATCCAGGACATGATACCCGAAGAAAATCGTAAAGCGTCTCTGGAATTGATCGACAAGGCGTTTACCGGTAAATTGTTCGACAGTCTTGAAACCTTTCGAATGACCCGGTCAGGTGCTGTTTTGAAGGTCTGGGTGATGGTTTTGGCACTGAGAGATGAAAAGGATATGACCAACGGGGTCGTCACCATTGAAAGAATCATCCGGGATGCAGAATGAATCAGATGCAGAATAAAACAGCCGAAGAAAAATTCAATGCATTGCGCCGCCAGGCGGAAGAATTGATGTCAAATCCGGATTTCTCAAAAAGATTGGTTGCGTTTGAAGACCCGCTCCAGTTAATTCATGAACTCCAGACCTTCCAGGTTGAACTGGAACTGCAAAACGATGAGCTTCGCCGGGCCCAGCAGGAATTGATGGAATTTAAAATCCATTATACCCAGCTGTATGATTTTACGCCTGTGGGATATGTCACCCTGGATGCAAAGGGAACGATTTTCGATGCCAACATGACCCTGGCCCGGATGCTGGAAACGGAAAGGGGGTCTCTTGTCAACCGGTCCCTTTCCGACCATATCCTTCCCAAGGACCAGGATATTTATTACCTGCACCTTCAAGCACTTTTTACGTACAAAAAGCGGCAGATCTGTGACCTTAAAATGAAAAAAAAGGATGGGTCTTTTCTGGATGTGCAGCTGGAAAGCACGGCGATCCCGAAGTCCGACCAGGGGGAAGCCCGGTTTCGCACCGTCATCATTGACGTCTCCGAGCGGAAACGCAGCGAGCGGTTGCTCAAATACGGCAGACATCAATTGGAATCGGTTCTGAACCGGATTGAATCTAGTGTCTACGTTGCCGACATGGCCTCCTATGAGATCCTTTTTATGAACAATTACATGATAAAAAAGCACAAAGCCGACCTGACCGGTCAGATCTGCTGGGAATCCATCCATGGAAAACAGACCGGGCCCTGTGACATCTGCAACAACGACAGCCTGGTGGATAAGGCCGGCAACCCCACAGAACCCTGTATCCAGGAAGTTTACGACAAGGACTCTGACCATTGGCATGAACTGACCAGTCTTGCGGTCCCGTGGACCGACGGCCGGCTGGTGCGCCTGGAAATTGCCAGGGACATCACCGGGCGGAAACAAGCTGAAAAGCAGCAAAAAGAGATCAAGCTTATCCTTGAAGAGAAAGTAAAGCAAAGAACGGCTGAACTCGAAGATATGAACGCCACCCTGAGAACAATGCTGAAAAAAAGAGAAGAAGATAAAAATGAGATCGAAGAAAAGATCTTTGCCAATCACAAATTGATCCTGGCCCCTATTATCAAAAATCTGAAAAAAAACCTGACCCGGGAAAGCCAGAAGGATATGATGGAGATCCTGGAATCCGAGTTGAAAAATATCCTTTCTCCTTTTTCAAAAAAATTATCCGATCACATGGTGAATTTAACGCCCATGGAAATTCATGTCGCCGATCTGGTTAAATTCGGGAAAACCAACAAAGAGATATCGGAAATCATGCACAGCTCCATCCACACCATCTCCCGCCACCGCGAAAATATCCGGAAAAAGACCGGCTTGAAAAACAAAAAAGTCAATCTGCGCTCGTTTCTTCTGACCCTGGAATAATACCTATTTTAAATAGGCGATAAATCAGCTTTTTTCTGTCATTCTGTGTTGTTGACGTCAGAGACGATTCCCTTTAGAGTTAAAGATGAAATGAAAGCCGGAAAGATTTAATCTGATATCCCTTCATGGTTTTTATCCCGACAGGGAAAAGGAAAAATTGATGTCTCGAATGAACCGAAAAGATATGATCCAGGAAAAATTCTATGAATTGCGCCGAGAAGCTGAAGCGTTAATGATGGAAAAAGGGTTTGAAAGCCACTCCGTGGTCGACCGTGATCCCCTTGAACTGATTCATGAACTCCAGACCATTCAGGTTGAGCTGGAACTGCAAAATGAGGAATTGCAGCGCTCCCAGCAGGAACTCATGGAATTCAAAACGCGGTATACGGAACTGTATGATTTTACCCCTGTGGGGTATGTCTGTCTGGATATAAAAGGTGTGATCCTCAATGCCAACCTGACCCTGGCCGACATGCTGTCAATAGAAAGAAATTCCCTGATCGACCAGCCGTTGACCAGTTATGTTTTTTTCGAAGACCAGGACATCTATTACGGGCATCTCAAGGATCTGGCCGAGTCGAAACAGCGGCAGATCTGTGAACTGCGCATGAGAAAATCAGATGGCACCCTTGTGGATGTACAGCTGGAAAGCACGGTGTTTCCATATCAAAGCTGGAGACCGGAACAGTACAGGACCGTGATCATTGATATCACTGAGCGCAAACAGATGGAAAAGGAACAGGAAGCGTTAAGGGTCCGGCTTTATCAGAGTCATAAGATGGAGTCCATCCGGACTATTGCCGGCGGGATTGCCCATGATTTCAACAACATCCTGTTCATTATCATCGGGAATGTCGACCTGGCCGTTGAAGAAACCCGGGACTGGCATCCTGCCTATCCCAAACTCGAAAGGATCCGGACCGCTGCCGAACGGGCCGCAGGAATTGTCAAGCTGCTCTTGAGCTTCAGCCAGACATCTGACGAAAAACAGGTCCCCATGGACGTGATTTCCATGACCAGGGATGCGCTTGTTTTACTGCGGGCATCCATCCCGACCTTCATCGACATTCATACACAGTTTCCGGATGAGCCGGTGATGATTCTTTCGGACAAGATCCAGATCGGCCAGATTCTGATGAACTTATGCACCAATGCCTCCCAGGCAATGGAGGAGACCGGGGGGCTTCTTGAGATCAGGGTGGGAACAAGGGTTTTGCCGGAGGGGGCAGCCGATGACTGTCCGGCCGGGGAGTATGCCGAGATAACGGTGAAAGACAACGGCCCGGGAATCGATCCTGACATCCTGAACCGGATTTTCGATCCCTATTTTACCACCCGGGCGATTGGAAAAGGGTCCGGCCTGGGGCTGGCCGTTGTTTACACCATTGTTAAAAATCACAAAGGGACCATTACCGTTCAAAACCGGCCCGAAGGCGGAACCCTGTTTACAATGCTTTTCCCGATGGTGGACCAGAAACCCGAGACAAAGATCAAATCCATGGATGACTCTTTCCATGGCACGGAGCGAATTCTTTTTGTGGATGATGAGGAAAATATTACGGAGATGGCCCTGGAATCATTGAAATCGTTTGATTACAGGGTCGAAGCCATGACGGACCCGGAAGATGCCCTGGCCGTATTTAAATTGAACCCCGAATATTTTGATGTGGTTATCACGGATATGACCATGCCCAAGATGACCGGTGCCAGACTGGCTGAAAAATTGATCCGGATCCGGGCCGATATCCCCATTGTTCTGTGCACGGGCCACAGTTCCCTGATCGATGAGGAAAAAGCCCGGCAACTGGGGATTGCCGCCTATATGATGAAACCGGTACCCATGGTGAAAATTGCAAAAACCATACGAAAACTGATGGATCAAAAAAATTAACGCCTGTTTTTTTAAAGGAGTGTCAGCGATGTTATTAATGAATGTCATCAAATCAGGAGGATACATAATGATGTTGAATGAATTGGCCAATCAGATGACAAGGCTGAAGACTTTGCGAGCAGAGGATATCCGGCGGAACAGAACGAAAAATATGATCATCGGGGCCGGTATCGGCTCCGTGGTCGGCGTTGCCGCCGGAATCCTGTTTGCCCCGAAATCCGGTAGAGAAACCCGGCACATCATTGCCGACCGCACCGGCCGAACCGCGAAAAATCTGAAAGACAATGTGGCTGCCACCAAAGAGAAAATCGTTACGTCGGCCAAGGAAAAAAAAGAAAAATCTTCAGAATAAAGGAGGACATCCCCCTATGCAAGGTTCCATTACCTGGAATGAACTGGGCGTATTCATTGTCTTTGTGTTTTTTGCAGTGGCCGGCGGCTATGCCGTCATGATTTTGAAAAACGTGAGCCGGTTTGTCAAAGAAGCCGCAGGTCTGCTGCAAAAAAACAAAGATCAGTTGAACGAGATTATTCCCAATATCCATGAAATTTCAGTGAATACAAAAAGCATCAGCAAGAATTTAAGAAAAAGTGTTGAAGAGGCGGGAGACGCCGTCCGGACCATTTCCCACGAAACAACGGATACGGTATTGACCATTACTGAGACGGCGGATTCCCTGGCAAAATATGCCCTGGTGATCGGAGAAATCGTTAAGATATTGGTCAATATGTTTTCATCCAATGAGAAAACTGAGAAAGGGGTAAAATAAAATTTCTGAAGCCCTGCAAAACCGTCCGGAATCCCCCTGCCTTTCAGGAAAGGATCTGAAAATGCAAAAAGCGTTTATAAACGTGTTTAACAATGTCCTGGGATCGGTGCGTGAACCCCTTTTGTTACTGGATACCAGTCATAAGGTGGTCGGAGCCAACCCCTCTTTTTACAAAAATTTCTGTGTCACCCAGAAAAATACGGAAGGTGCATTGATCTATGACCTTGGCAACGGGCAATGGGATATCCCCAAACTCAGAGAATTGCTGGAAGAGATCCTGCCGCAAAATTGTGTATTCAATGATTTTGAGGTGGCGCATTCTTTTGAAAAAATCGGCCCCAAGATCATGCATCTGAATGCCAGAAAAATCAACCTGAAATCAATCGATGCCCAGCTGATTCTTCTGGCCATCGAGGATGTGACCGAGCGGGAACATTATAAACGCAATCTAGAAGACATTGTGGAAGCCCGGACATCTGAACTCGCCCTGGCCAGACAGGCGGCGGAAAAAGACAAGGAAATTGCAGAAGACGCTTTGTTGGAAATCAAACAGCTGAAAAAGCAGCTGGAAGGGGAAAAAGCGTATCTGACCGAAGAAATCAAACTGGATCACAACCATGAAAATATTATCGGTAAAAGCGATGCGCTGAAATATGTGCTCTATAAAGTGGAACAGATTGCCGCCACCAATACCACGGTCCTGGTTCTGGGTGAAACCGGAACCGGAAAAGAACTTATTGCCCGGGCCGTTCATCACGGCAGCACGCGCAAAAAAAGGGCCCTGGTCAAAATCAACTG
>JAABRW010000084.1 GCA_011390695.1 Desulfotignum sp. | reverse complement strand
TCAGAAAAATGCTGCGCAGTCTGAATATCGGAAAGAATCTGCTGTTTGCGGAAAATGGAAAACAAGGACTTTCCATACTCAGACAGACCCCATGCGATCTGGCCATCATTGACTGGAACATGCCGGTGATGAATGGTTCGGAAATGCTCAATCACCTGAGAAATGACAAAAACCTCAGGGATATACCGGTGATTATGGTGACCGCGGAAAATGAACGCGATATTGTATCTGAAGTGGCGGAAATTGAAATTGATGCCTATCTGCTCAAACCCCTGACCCTTGCCGCCCTGGATCAAAGAATCCGCCAGGTGGTACAAAATGCCAATAACCCGGACCCCACCACCCGGTATATGCTGGCAGCACGGGACTTTGAAGAATCCGGTGATCTGGACAAGGCTGTGGAGCAGGTCCGGCTGGCTTTGGCCCACAAACCTTCGGCATCCAGAATCTTGAGAAAAATGGGGCTGCTGCATTTTAAACTGGATAAACCCGGTATCGGAGAAAAATGTCTGCAAAAGGCCATTGCTGTGAACCGCCAGGATACAGCTTCGCGTATCAGCCTGGCGGAATATTATCTTACAAAAAAAGAATACCGGAAAGCAGCTGCTTTGTATCTGCAAATATTGTCTTTGAGCGACCGGCATTTTGATAAGGCCCTGGATCTGTGCAGAAAACTGCTGCTTCAGGGCTTTTCCGAAGAAACTTTCCAGATTTTTTCAAAGATAGCTCGCAGATCCGGTAAACGGTTACAGATAAAAGAAGAGGTTATTGATATCTGTATCGCATTCAAAGAATTTGAATTTGCCAAAACTATGATGGCTGATATACTCAGGGACAACCCCTATAACAGCCAGATGGCGTTCAAGGCCGGAACCCTCCACCGTGACACCGGGGATATGGAAACAGCCCTTGCATATTATGAAACAGCAGATTCCCTGGAAAAAGGACATATAGGGGCCAAGATGGAGATTGCGAAAATTCACTGGCGCAACAACCGCATTCTTCAGGCAGATGATTACCTGGCCCAGATTCTTCGCCTGGATCCGGGAAACAAGGATGCCCGGGGTCTCAGAAGGGAATTTTGAACCTTCTATCAGGATTTTTTCCGGGCCACATGGTTGATGGCAGAGGCCATGAAGCCGGCCCCGAAGCCGTTGTCAATATTCACCACTGCAATATTGGATGCACATGAATTAAGCATGCCCAACAGTGCGGTCATCCCCCCGAAGCTTGTGCCGTATCCGATACTGGTGGGAACGGCAATGACCGGGGCCCCCACCATTCCCCCCACCACCGAGGGCAGTGCCCCTTCCATGCCGGCCGCCACAATGATCACACTGGCATCCTGGATCATTTGCCGGTGGGCAAAAAGGCGGTGAATGCCTGCCACCCCCACATCAAAAAGGGTTTTCACCCGGTTGCCCATGGCCGTGGCTGTCAGGGCGGCTTCCCGGGCCACAGGGATATCCGAGGTGCCGGCAGATATGATGAGAACCGTTCCGGTTCCGGTTATTTCCGGTGGTTTTTTCTGGAGGCACAGCAGCCTGGCATCCGTGTGGTACCGGGCAGAGGGAAACCGTGCAAGAACCTCTTCGGCAATGGAAGGGTCAATGCGGGTTACAAGGATGATATTTTCTCTGGAAACCATTTTTTCCAGGATCCCGATAATCTGTTCCCGGGTTTTTCCCTGGCCGAAGATAACTTCCGGAAACCCTTTTCTCAGGGTCCGGTGGTGGTCGATGTGTGCAAACCCGATGGATTCAAACGCCGGGCAGGTGAGCTGTTTTTGTGCTTCCGCAACACTGATGCGGCCGTCTGCCAGCAGGGACAAAAGCCGGGTCATGTCCTGGGGGGTCATGGTTTCTCCCAAAGGTTACCGCCGGAGCCAGGAAAGTCCTTTGCCGGGCTTGTCTGCCGTTTCAGGATCCGGTTCGTTTTGTGTGGATGCTGGTGTTTCACTGTCTGTTTCAAGTTTTTTTTTTACAGCGGGCTGGGCAGGGGTGTCTGCTTTTCCGGGAGCGGTTCTGGCCGAATTCCATTTGTATTGTCCAAACTTGCAGTATCCCTGGACATTGTTGAACCTGGCATCGATGTCATTGGGGATGGGGATGACGTTTCCTTCAATATTGGGGATCAGAAAATCAGCCAGTTCAACACTGCCGCCGCCGGACAGAATAATGGCGTCAATATCCCAGTCGTTTTCCCATAACCGGTTCAGGTCTGCGGCAATGGCTGCTGCGGCATGGGTATATACCCGTTTTTTCAGATTGGTGATATTGTATTCTTTGCCCCGGATTTTAATCATGCCGGATTCCATGAATTTGAAAATCCGGTAAAGTTCGATACTGATATTGCTTTCCTGGCGCAGCTTGTTGGCCACGGCGGAAAAGCATTTGGAAATCCCTGTTTCCATGGTGGAAGATCCGCGTTCAATGTACTGGAGATGGTCGAAAATGGAAAAATCGGTGGTTTTGAATCCAATATCCACCACTCCGAGTTTCTGGACCGCAAGCGCCTTGTTTTTGATCTTGCCGTATTCGTCAAAAATCAGGTTGAAAATAGAGCCTATGGGCTGGGGGATCACATGGATTTTGTCAATGTGTATGCGGCGGGAAACATCTGCACCGTTCTGGTTGTGATAGGTGATTTCATGTACCCCCTGGATCATCTCCTTCAACCGTTTGGAATCACGGCGCAGATATCCTACCGGCAGTCCGGTGACCACATTCACGGGACCGGTGGTGTCGGTACAGATGCCTGCAGCGGCAATGGCAAGAATCTTGACATAATTTTCCACCATTTTTTCCTGGTCCAGGGTGAATTCCGGGATATTGGACTGCTGTTCTGCATAAGATCCGAGAAAATAGGTTTTGTCTTCAAGGGTGATATGCAGATTTTCCGTTGAGGAGGTGTTTCCCAGCGAGGATTGAAACTGGATTTCAGCAGCATCTCCCATAAGGGATTTAAAAATTACTGTATTTTTTCCGTTATAGGCTTTTGTAAATCCAAACCCGACATCGATGCCCAGTATTTCCATGAAAATTTTCTCCTCCGGGGTTTATACCATTTGTCCAGTAAATACCATTATGAAACAAAGATAGTCAAGGGCTAATGAAAGTACGTCAGAACAGGTTTCTTGCACTATCCGCTTAAATCAGATATAAGGTTTGTGCTAAATTTTTTAAGGGAAACAAAGTGCATGGAACGTGACCGGATATTTGCCAGAAAACAACGCCGGATCAAACCTTTTGTCTTCAACCGGGAGGTGGCAAACGTATTTGATGACATGCTGGTGCGCTCGGTTCCCCTTTACAGGGAAAGCATATACCGCCAGTCCAGGCTGGCCCGCCGTTTTTATCAGGCAGGCACCCGCATGTATGACCTGGGCTGCTCCCACGGCAACCTGGGGCAGCTGATCTGTGCGCAGCTCCAGCACCAAGACTTTACCCTGGTGGGAGTGGACACTTCCTGGCCCATGCTGGAAAAGTATCAGCAGCGCCTGTCACGGTCCAAGGCCGGGGGAAAAATTGATCTGGTCTGCGGATCCATGGAAGATATCAAAATTGAGAATGCCTCGGTGGTGGTGGTGAATCTTACCCTGCAGTTTCTGGATGCAGCACACCGGGATGATCTTGTCTGCCGGATATTTTCAGGACTGCTGCCCGGCGGTATCCTGCTGCTCATGGAGAAAACCGTTCATCCTGATACATTCGGCAATGCCCTTGAACAGACGTTTTACCGGCAGTTCAAGCAAGAAAACGGTTATTCAGATCTGGAAATCAGCCAGAAACGCGATGCCCTGGAAAAGGTACTGGTTCCCGATACCCTGGAAACCCACTTCCAGCGCCTGAAAAAGGCAGGTTTTTCTTTTGTGGATGTCTGGCTGAAATGGTTTAATTTCAGTGCCATAGTGGCAGTGAAAGCCCCCTGCGACCAGGTTTTTTTAGACAAAAAATAAAAAATTCTGATAAAATACAGCAGATTGTGTATGGAAACCTTTTTATCACAATACAGACAATTTTTGCCGGATGCAAATTTTAGAGCACTAACTGATCTGGTCCGGGAAAAACAGCAGCTTCTGGATCACCCCACCGGCAATTTTCTGCGCTATAAAAATATCGTCAGCCAGATTCCTGATTTTGTACCGTCCCTGAAAGATGTTGCCGCTCCGGCTGTCAGTGCAGGCACGGCAGCAGATATTTCCCAAAAAGACAGGCAGTTTCTCAAAGCAAGGCTTTTGCAGCTGGCCCCCTGGCGCAAAGGACCCTTTGACCTGTTTGGCATCCATGTGGATGCTGAATGGCGCTCAGACATGAAATGGGACCGTGTGGCCCCGCATCTGCCGGATCTGACAGGCATGCGGATTATGGATATCGGGTCCAGCAACGGGTATTACATGTTCCGTATGGCAGCCCGAAAACCCTTGTTTGTCCTTGGACTGGAACCCCAGAGTGCGTTTTATTGCCAGTACCTGGCTGTCCAGAAGTTTGTGGACCGGAAAAACGTTTTCTGTCTGCCGGCGGCCCATGAACAGCTGCCCCGGATGGATGCCTGTTTTGACATGGTATTTTGTATGGGTATTCTCTATCACCGCAAATCTCCGGTGGATATGCTCAAAGATATTCACAAAACCCTGGTGCCTTCCGGGTATATCGTTCTGGAGAACCTGGTGCTGGAGGGACGGAAAAACCTGTGCCTGTTTCCCGCAAACCGGTATGCCAAAATGCGCAATGTATATTTTATTCCCGATCTTCTGGCCATGGAATCCTGGCTTTTGCGGGCCGGGTTTCAAGATGTCCGCTGTGTGGATGTCACGCCTACGACAGCTGCGGAACAGCGCAAAACCGACTGGATCAACACCGAGTCTCTGGAGGATTTTCTGGACCCCCATGATCCGCAAAAAACCATTGAAGGATACCCGGGGCCTGTGCGGGCGGTTTTCATGGCCAGGGCATGACAGGTTGGCCGGGATTTTTGTTTGACAGACAAAGGCATTCTCTGTATTATATCACGATTGTGTGTAATAAAAATATGCTGCATGACAATCATGTGCAAAACCGATGTTAACTGCTTTATGACGAGGATATGAAAATGGATGACGAAGGTGGTAGTCCTCACTTATCGATGTCTGTAATTTTTGGTGAAAAAAAATATTTTCATGAAATCCCGCTGTTAACGACAGGTTCGGAAAACACGGCATCCCGGTGTAAAACCCACATGCCCTGATTTTACCCTGAAGGCCAACACCTCCGGCCTGCCTGTCCTTTTGGCGGGCCATAAAATAAGGAGGCAGGGCCGTGAACGATTCCCTCAAATTGCCGGATAATCTTTTTGTGCCCGGACAGGGTGGCGCACCCGACCACA
>JAABRW010000083.1 GCA_011390695.1 Desulfotignum sp. | reverse complement strand
CTATACGCCGGATCATTTTACCATTGAAGCATCCAGGCGCCAGGATTATATAGAGTTTTTCAACCATGAAATTCCTTTTAGAAAAGCGCTGAAATACCCGCCCTTTTCCCGTATCATACAGGTGAAGATTTCCGGCAAAGACAAGGAAAAAACTGCACAGCATGCCCGCCGGGTGGCGGACATACTGGCATTTCTGACAGGTTGCAGCAACAAGGATACACCATCTGAATTGGAGATTCTGGGTCCCATTGAAGCGCCGATCCAGCGGATTTCATCCAGATTCCGTTGGCAGCTGCTGATCAAAGGGACCTCTTTTAACCGGCTCAGCCTCCTGGTCCGCACCATGCAGCAGCATCCGGACATCCGCAAGATCAAAAATACGGCCATCAGCATAGATGTGGACCCTTATTCCCTTATGTGATGACTGCTTTATACATACAATTTATTGAAAAACAGGTACGGACCCAGGTTGTCATAATGTTCTCCGGAAGTAAATTTTGCACTGAGATATTTGCCGTTTCTCACCAGTACTTTCACTGTTTTTTTGACAATGGACTGTTTGGCATCATCCAAAACAAATTCCAGATTCAGAATGAGACCGGGATCGATTTTCTGTTCAATATTGGTTTTAAAGGTTATTCCCTGGCTGTTCAGCCGCTTAATGGTCATCCTGCCGGACCGCCGGGCTTTGTCCGAGCAGATAAAAGTACCTGCCAGACCCATGTCCGGATGGTCGTCAGAGTATTTTTCCAGGACAGCGGAACCGCTGTATCCGCAGGGACAGCGGTATGTAAGCCTGATGTGCTTTCTGGTAAATTTATGCCCCGACATCTGCAGCATCTTTTTGCGTTTGCAGTCCGGACAGGTGAGTTTGGCGATATCAAGGCGGTCAATCCGAATTTTTTTTTCCAGCATTTTCTTTTCCATGGCAGCTCCTTTGCTTCCGGATCATACCGGTAATGGGGTATTGTCTAAACCTGATCAATTCATTATTTATGCCAATCCCTGGAAATAATATTTGATATTATTGATATTATTCGATATATTTTTTTAATATATAAAATACAATAATGAGTGATAGTTTTATTTAACATCCATTATTATTATTTAATTTAAATAGTTATATATCGTTATTGTCAGGAGAATCAATGCAGCCAACAGATTATGCGCTATTCAAGGAGCTGGATCCCCGGGCTCTCCAGAAAAAATTTCTCAATTCCCTGCTGGAAATCCAGAATGTCAGGAGGGGATCCATCTGGATCAGGCAGAAAAAATCCTATGTCTGCGTAGAGGCTGCCGGTGATGAAAGCGAAAACATCCGGGGGGTTGTTCTGGACAGCCGCCAGCCCAGTATTGTGGGGTGGGTGATGGAAAACCGGCAGATGACCGTGGCAGAACCCCAAAGCGACCGCCGTCATTTCAAGGAGGTGGAAAACAGCTTTCCTGTGAAAAGCAGCCAGATCCTGTGTTTTCCTTTGTTTTTACACGACAAGAAAGTCTATGGTGTGGTCCAGATCATCGATACCAGCCCGGGAAAAACCCGGCTTAACCTGGACAAGGAATACCTGGCCCATTTGCAGAACCTGGTGGATATCTGCTCCATCGCCCTGAGCAATGCCATTTTGTTCTCCACGGAAAAAAACAAGGCGCGTCACCTGAAAACCGCTTTATCCCGCATCAGACAGGAACCTTTTATCATCGGACAGAGCCGGGAATTCAAACAGAGCATGGATCTGGTCAAAAGTTATGCAGGCACGGAATTTCATGTACTGGTCACCGGAGAAAGCGGCACAGGAAAGGAACTGGTGGCAGAACAGATCCATAAATTGAGCCCCCGCAAAAAAATGCCCTTCCTGGTCCAGAACTGCTCGGCAATACCTGAAACCCTTCTGGAAAGTGAATTGTTCGGGTATAAAAAAGGGGCATTCACCGGTGCGGCCCGGGACAAGGCCGGCCTGTTTGAAGCGGCTGACAAAGGTACGGTATTTCTGGATGAGATCGGTGACATGCCCATGAATGTGCAGGCCGGCCTGCTCAGGGTGCTGCAGAAAAATGAAATAAAACCCCTGGGAGAAACCAGGGTACGGTATATTGATGTAAGAATCGTGGCTGCCACCAACAAGGACATCAAACAGATGGTGGCCGAGAACCGCTTCCGCCAGGATCTGTTTTACCGGTTGTCTGTTTTGCCGGTGGAGCTGCCGCCCCTGCGCAGCCGGCGGGAAGACATCCCTCTGCTGGTCAGGCATTTTCTTTCGAAAGAAGCCCTGACAGCCGGTACACCGGAAAAAAAAATGGCCCCGGGCGCCATGCAGCACCTGGTGGCCTATGCATGGCCGGGCAATGTCCGGGAACTGGAAAACCTGATCCGCTATCTGCTGGTGACCACCCCTGATGACACCATAGAGGCTGTCCACCTGCCGGAACATATCAGAATGGCCGGGGCCATGACCCAGGGTAATCCCGGTCATTTAAACCATGACCGGGACACCCGAGATTCTCTGGCTGATCTGTCTGTCATGACCTGGCCCGGCCTTGAAAAAGCGTATGTACATGCACTTTTGGAAAAGCACAACTGGAATGTCACCTGGGCTGCCAGGGCCTCGGGCCTCAACCGCTCCACATTTGCCTCCAGGATGCGCAAACTCAATATCCAGCGCAGGCGCCCGGAGCCAGTCTGAATCAGATGTTCTTGACATTTGGCATGCATTAACCATTTTCTGTCAGGATCCTTACCCCGGGCTAACACGGATCTGCCATAAGATCTTTATAGAACCAATTGATTTTTTTTCAGATTGGTGTTATGATCACCCAAATTTTAAACAAGGAGTGTTACGAAAATGCAAACAAAATATATCTGTACCCATGAGCATTGCAGCTATCCCGGGTCAACCCGGTTTGAGATCTCTTTTAAACCGGAATCCATTATGGATGACAACAATATGGCCACCGCCTTCTGCCCTTTTTGCAAAAAAGAATTGATGCCCGCCCCTGCCCTGACCATGGATTGTGATCCCCGGACAACAACCGACTGCAACCCGGCGGACTGATCTTTCCCGGTATCCGCTCTCCTGTTGCCCTGTTCTGCTGCCCTCCGGCAAAGGAACAGGGCAAAATAATCCGCATAAGTCTTT
Organism: Desulfotignum sp.; assembly: GCA_011390695.1. The sequence goes on along the minus strand of JAABRW010000083.1, from coordinate 2,246 downwards.
AAAATTCCTGTAATCGGTGGTATAAACAGCATCAGGATATCCTGAAGTAAAACAACCGGCGGCCCGGTGCTGAAGGGATACAAGATGCATGATGACACCCCATTGGCGGAAATGGTTCCGTATACCATCACCCGTTACAAAAATGAGCAGCTGATGGAAGAAGATACCCATGTGGCGGCTGAGGTGCCGTTGACTTTTCTGGTCAACGACCGGGAAATCGCCACCCTCATGTGCACCCCTTCCCATTTGAAAGCCTATGTATACGGTTTTTTGTTCACCTCCGGCTTTGTGTCGTCAGCAGATGATATCCAATCTTTTTCTCTGGACGAAAAAAAATGGCGGGCAGATATCCACGTCAAAGGATTCATGGATCCGGAACTTTTGGGGCAGCGGGTGTATACATCAGGGTGCGGCAAAGGGGTGATGTACACCTCCATGATGGAACTTTCATCCCGCCATCCCATTGACAGCCAATTGCAGATACATGGCAAAGATATCATCCAGGTGATAGGCTGGCTCCAGCGGTGTTCAGACCTGCATTCCATAACCGGGGGCGTGCATTCAGCTGCTGCCAGCATCAGGGGCCGGCTCCCGGATTTCTTTATCGACGATATCGGCCGGCACAACGCCGTTGACAAGGTGCTGGGCACCCTGCTGCTGGAAAAAACAGACTGCACCGACGTCATGCTGGCCTGCACCGGGCGGATATCATCTGAAATTCTGCACAAGGCCAGGCGGCTGGGAATCCCCATTCTGGCATCCAGGGGCGCCCCCACCCACCAGAGTATCCTGCTGGCCCGGGAAATGGGCATTACCCTGGTGGGATTTGTCAGGCGAACCAATTTTGCCATATTCACCCATGCCCAAAGAATCTTAGGAAATGGAGAAAAAAATGACATCTGAAGAGATTTTCAGCACAGCCCTTGTGTATGAAAAAAAAATCCGGGACCTTTACCGCTCTGCTGTTGAAAACATTGACGACGACCAGGCAAAGTCCCTTTTCAAGGCATTGGCAGATGATGAACAAAGCCATGTGGCATTTTTAGAGCACAGCTTGACCACGCTGAAGGACCAAAAAGATCTGACCGTGGAAAAACCGGTCACAGCCATTCCACTGCCGGCCCGGGACCTGGAAAAGATCCAGGCAATGGCCGATAAGATTCCCAAAAAGATACTGGGGGATCTGAAACGGGTATTGAATGCGGCCCTGGCCCTGGAAATAGAAACCAGCCGGTTTTACCACGAGGCTATACAGAAAACGCAAAAAGGCCCTGTTCGGGATATCCTGAAAAAATTCTATGATATTGAACAGCGCCATGTGGAAGTGGTCCAGATTGAACTGGATTTTGCCTCCAACAACGGGTACTGGTTCAATTTTATGGAAACAGACATGGAAGACTAGATGCCTTTTGATCTGCTTTCAGCCCTGCCTCCGGGGTTGACCCCACAAATGCTTGCGGTTTACGGATTTCTTGTCTGTGTCATTGTCATGTTCGCAGCTGAACTGGTGCGGGTGGATATGGTGGGACTGCTGGTCATGGTGGGATTGCCCCTGGCAGGACTGGTGACCCCGGCCCAGGCCATCAGCGGATTGAGTTCCAATGCTGTGGTGTCCATCATTGCGGTGATCATTATCGGACACGGCCTGGACAAGACCGGGGTGATGAACCAGGTGGCAGCCTGGATCATAAAAATGTCCGGTAAAAGCCAGAAACGGATGATGACCCTGGTAGCGGGCACGGTGGCCCTTATTTCCAGTTTCATGCAGAATATCGGGGCTGCAGCCCTGTTTTTACCGGCTGTCAACCGCATGTGCCGGCAACTGAATGTTCCCGTCTCCCGGGTGCTTATCCCCATGGGGTATGCTGCTGTGATCGGCGGGTGCATCACCCTGGTGGGATCCAGTCCCCTGATCCTGCTCAATGACCTGGCAGGCGCCTGGTGGGCCGCCAACCCTGACCTTGTTTCCCATAAGCCCTTTGAAGCATTTTCCCTTTTTTCCGTGGCCCCGGTGGGCATTGCCCTGGTGCTGGCTGCCCTGGTCTATTTTATTGTACTGGGCCGATGGGTACTGCCAAAAGCCACCCCTGTTGAAGATGCCTGCAACCTGATGAATCATGACCTGGAATGTACCTATGGCCGGGAGGTGAGCAGGGTATTTGAGCTGGTTGTACCTGCTGATTTTTACACCCGGCGTCTGGAAGAACTGGAACTGCGGCCGAAATACCATGCCACCGTTGTCTGCA
>JAABRW010000082.1 GCA_011390695.1 Desulfotignum sp. | reverse complement strand
GGCTGAACTGTCTGATCTCATAGCGGAAAGGACAGGTGCCAAACCAGGCACCATGGGGGGATTTTTTACCCTTAACCCCAAAGTGGATGACATTCCTGACCGGTTTTCCCTGGAAAAAGACGGGGTAAAGCTGCTGGTAATGGGCACGGTCCAGCAGGGTGGCTCCGGCTGCATCTGCCCGGAAAGCACCATTTTAAAGGCCCTCATGAACCATCTGGTCCTGGCCCGCAACGAAGTGGTAGTCATGGATATGGAAGCGGGGGTGGAACATCTGGGAAGGGCCACTTCCGGATCCGTCGATGCCCTGGTGGTGGTGGTGAATCCCGGCAAGCGCAGCCGGGTGGCAGCGGACAGAATCCGGAAACTGGGACAGGATATCGGCATTAAAAAAATCCTGATCCTGGGCAACCGGGTGCGGTCTGAACAGGACAAAAAATTGATTAAAGACAGCATGCCAGATTATGAGATCCTGGGATTTTTACCGGAAATGGATGAAATTGTTCAGGCGGACCGGGACGGCACACGCCCTTTCAATGATCCCCGAAACATCCCTGAAGCGGTCAAAACCATCACCGGAAAACTGATGGCCCTGGAAAAATAAAGAGCCAAAAAAAGCCCTGGATGCATGGCGGGCACCCTTCCGGATTCAGGCATCCAGCGCAGCAATGGTGGTATCCAGCATCCTGTTGGCGTATGCCCACTCATTGTCAAACCAGGCCTGGATCTTGATCAAGTGACTGCCTGACACCCGGGTCTGGGACAGGTCAATGATGGCCGATCTGGGGTCATGATTGAAATCACAGGAAACCAGCTGCTCATCACTCACCCCGAGAATGCCGGACAGGCTGGTTGCAGCGGCATGGATCAGCAGGGCATTTACCGCATCAGCATCTGTCTTTTTGTTCACTGACACCGTGATATCCATGATGGACACATTGATAGTAGGAACCCGGATGGCAAGGGTCTCAAACCTGTTGGCCATGCGGGGCAGAATCCGGGCAATTCCTTTTGCAAGTGAGGTGGAAACCGGGATAATGGATTGCAGAGCAGAGCGTGTTTTGCGCAGATCCTTGTTATACGCATCAATCACCGGCTGGTCATGCATGGCTGAATGAATGGTGGTGGTCACCCCGCTTTCAATTTCCAGATGGGAATCCAGTACATGCAGAATGGGAATGAGGCAGTTGGTGGTGCAGGATGCATTGGAAATAATGGTGTGATCTTTTTTAAGGGTGTGGTGGTTAACCCCGTAAACAATGGTGGCATCCATTTCATCTTTGGCAGGGTGGGAATAAATTACCTTTCCGGCTCCGGACAGCAGATGCAGTTCGGCGGATTCCCGGTCATTGTAAACCCCGGTGCAGTCCAGGACCACATCCACTGCCAGATCCTTCCAGGGCAGGTTGACAATATTTTTTTCCTGTAACAGGTGAATGACATCGGTGCCGATGGCCATTTTTGTTCCTTTTTTTTCAACCTTTACAGGAAACCGGCCATGGGTGGAATCATGCCGTGTGAGATGAAAAATGGTGTCGGAACAGGCAAGTTCATTGATGGCTGAAAGATGAAGCATCTTGTAAAACCGCTCTGATTCGTATAAGGCCCGGACCACGCACCGGCCAATGCGGCCGTATCCGTTGATTGCAATATTGTATGTCATGTCTGTTTTTCCTGCCTGGCAATGGGTTTTGTATTTCACCAATGTGATTTTATACCACAGCCTGACCCTATACCACAGCAGGAAAGACAAGTTAAGCAAAATGCCGGTTTACACAGCATTTGTAAAAAATTATTCTCTTCTTCTCAAAATACTCAATTTGGGACCAAAACCACCGGGGCCTTTGATTTTGTAACTTTACACTACAAAACTTTAGGCTTGCCGGTGATTTTTTTAAACAGGGCTTTCTTTTTACAAAGCTTCCGCTGGTTTTGGTTTTGCCATTACAGGGAAAACTGGATCAAGACAGGTCACTTAACTGCTGCTTTACAGTTGCCAATTCCGTCTCCAGCCATTTTGCACGCTCCTGCAGGTCATTACTGATATCCGGGGCTGTCCGCAACGGGCTTGTACGGCGGAATCCCCTGCCGCCAAAGCCTCTTGGGCCCCATCCTCTGCCCCATCCTCTGCCAAATACGGGATAATCTCTGCCAACCCCCTGGACAGGATCTACAGCACCTGTGCAGATACCGCGTCCGCCACCTGTCATGGGTCCCTGGTTGTCTGGTCCTCTTCTGTTAAATCCAGGCATGATAACGCCTCCTTTTATTTTATGTTACGGGTTGTACCTGCCGTGGGCAGGCCCTCTGCATCCCCCGCCTCTGTGGCGGCGGCGGCGCCCCCGGCCAGACCTGTTTTCGTCTATTTTATAGCATCCGCCTGACAGTTTCAGACGGCATGATTCCACAATTGTTTTGGACAGCTTGAACCGCCCGGCCCTCAGAATCCTGCCCACTGTCTGCCGGGAAACGTTCATAGTTTCGGCTGCCTCCCCCTGGTCCAGACCGTCATAATCAATAAGACGTACAGCCTCAAATTCCTCAAAGGACAATATCACCTCTCCGGTTTCCTGACCCCCTTGGGGCCAAAATTCGGTCACCAGCGGTGGAACGCCTATATATCTGGGTCTTTTGGGTCGCGGCATGGGCCTCTCCTTTTTGGTCATTTGCTCATAATCTATCACGCCATCTGAATTTGTCAAGAAAATAATGATCAAATGACCAAAAAAGATTTTGTGGAAAAAAGCGAAAACAGACCCTTTAATAAATACCACACCAGGCAGAATCTGAATTTCAAATTGACAAAACACAGTATCTTGCATATTAATAACACTAACTCCATATGGATTGCGTCAAACATTTGACGAAGCCAAAAGCAGGTTGCAACCATTTCCAACACAACAAAAAAGAGGAAGATCATGAAATATTTTCACCTGGGTTTATGGACCTGTCTGTTCTGTCTATTTAATTTCATGCCTGCTTCTGCCGAACCAGACACCATTACAGGAAAACAACTGGCTGAAGATATTTTTCACCGGGACCGGGGAGAAAATAGTGTTTTAACCTCTCAGATGGTGCTTGTGGACAAAAATGACAACAAACGGGTCCGCCAGTTTATCAGCAAACGCATACAGGAAAACGCACTGGAACGCCAGATTATCAGGTTTACCTCCCCGGCTGATATTGAAGGAACCGGTTTTCTGACCATTGAAAAACCAGGGTGGGAAACCGAACAATTCATCTATCTGCCCGCACTGAGAAGAACCCGGCGGATTGTCACATCCCAGAAATCCCACCGGTTTGTAAACAGTGATTTTACTTATGAAGACATGGAACGTCACCCGGTTGACGATTACACGTACCAGATTACCGGATCCCAAACCATTGGCGGAGTGGCCTGCCATACCATGGAAACCCGGCCCAAAGAGGGAGTGCAGTCCCAGTACAGCCTGACGCAAAGCCTGATTGCCAAAGATTCCCTGGTGCCTGTCCTGGTAAAATATTTTGACAAAAAAGGCAATCATATCAAAACTTATAAAGTACTGAAGCTTGAAAAAATCCAAAATATCTGGACAGAAATTGTCATTACCATGGAAGACCATGAAAGAGAGCACAATACCTATATACAAATTGACAGCATTACCTACAATACCGATATAGACAAAGCCGATATATCCAGAAACAGTCTGGAGAATTATTAATACGGCATATTTTTTGCATTCTTTGAAACAAACCATTTCAAAGGAGACAGCAATGTCAGGGAGAAATACGGCCAGGACCTGCCTGATGATCATCATATTTACCATTACAGCATGCTTCCTGCCTCCGGAGAAAAGTTTCTGTCTGCCTTTAAACCAGGTAAAATCCTTTGCTTTCGAAAAAGATTCTACAACAGAAACCATTGCCGTTACTCTGACCAGGCCATTTCAATCACATGCATTTGTTCTCCATTCACCTGAACGTATAGTAATAGATATTAGTGACGCTTTTCTCCCCGAGGTGCACATCAACAAAAAAACAAATGCACAAATTGTAACATCTGTCACTATTGCCCAGAACCAAAAAGACAAAGTCCGGGTTGTTCTACACATTGCAAAAAAGACTCCCTATCAATATAAAATAACCCGGACACCAGGACCAGGGGAGCCAGCACTCAAAATTGCTGTTTTTGCTTCCACCCAAAAAAAATCCACAAAAGCCACGGATACTGAAAATACAGAATCTTCTGACAAGGAACCAGCTGATTTCATGGCAGAAAGGCAATATGACAAACCAGTAACTGCAGGGATAAAAAACACATCTTCTGATTCAGATGAATCTTTGTTTTTTTTTGAAGATCCTTCTGCCACAGAGATATTTAAAGAAACTGATCCTGAAAAACCAAAATCAGACCTGCGCCTGTCCGGTATTGTGCAGATCAGAACATCCATGGATACAAAAAAAAATGAACACATCGAAAACCATACCCATTTTAAAAACCGTATCCTGATAGAATCCAGATACAAAAAATCTTTCAAAATTTCTGCATTGTCTGATTATCTGTATTTTGGCAATGACAATGAAACCGATGATTATGACCTGGATCTGCATGAAGCATTTTTTTCCTATAACAACAACTTCATTGATTTTTCATTGGGCAAAAAGATTGTCCGATGGGGCAAAGCCGATCAGATCAGCCCTGTGGACACAATCAATCCCACGGATGCAAGAGAATTCATTCTCCCCGATTATGAAGAAACAAAACAGCCGGTATGGATGGCGAACCTTAAGCTTCTTTTTGATACATTTACCCTGGAGGGAATTTTCATCCCTTTTTTCGAAAAATCTGAACTTGATTATTTTGGTACCGACTGGGCGGTTTTCCCTCATATAAAAAAAGAAATCAGTGCATCTCGGGTTCCGGAAAATATAAAAAATTATTTTGACCGCATGGCTGTAGATGAACAAGACCCGGATAATGAGACAGAATTTGGTCTGCGGTTTACCACAACAATCAAAAACTGGGACATGGGTATCTCCTGGCACCATACAACCGAAGACATACCCTATTTTAAAAGTTTTCCGGTTAAAAATATCCGTGTTGACGGCAGTCTGAACCGGGAAGACCTGAATACAGTCCTGGACACCGCTGTTTTCACCAATGAAAATATTGCGGTACAGTTCCAGAGAACCCATGTTCTGGGATATGAATTTGAAACCATCCTGTCTGATTTCGGGGTTCGCGGCGAGGCTGCATGGTATGAAAACCAGTCTTTGCTCACCGCATCGCTCACATCATCAACGCATCCGACATTCACCTATGTGCTGGGTGCAGATTATACCACCAGATCTGATATCTATCTGAATATTCAGTTTGCCCACAGATATATATCCGGATATACTTCCGATATCCTCTATTTTAAAAGGAACAACTATTCTCTTACAGGAGAAA
>JAABRW010000081.1 GCA_011390695.1 Desulfotignum sp. | reverse complement strand
TTGCCGGCTGGCAGAAAAAAACGCCCTTCCCGGTACAGTACCTTTACCAGGCAAACCAGGGGAAGCACATGGCCCACAACCTGGCCCTGGCACACCTGAACGGTTTTTTCACCGTTATTCTGGATTCAGATGATATGCTGGCGCAAGATGCCCTGGAAATATTGTTAAGGCACTGGGAGGGCATACCCGGGGACAGGAAACACGATTTTGCCGGTGTTGAAGGGCTGTGTGCCATGTATGGAGACGGATCCATTGCTGGGGATACCTTTCCGCCCCCCTTCATTGATTCCGACTACATCACCATTAAAAATCAATTTAAGATATCCGGGGATAAAAAAAACGCCATCCGGTCAGATGTGCTCCGGCGTTATCCCTTTCCTGCTTTTACAGGGGAAAATTATATCCTTCCCTCCCTTGTGTGGAACCGCATGGCCCAAGACTATAAATTCAGATATATCAATCAAACAATTCAATATATTGAGTATCAGCCCGACGGACTTTCGGCAACCAAGAAAGATATTCGCTGGAAAAATCCCCGGGGATTCCAGCTCTGTGTCCTGGAAAAACTGCTGATCAGGCAAACAAAAAACACCATCCGCGATTATATCAGGTATGTTGCCTATTCCCTGGCCTGCGGCATGGGATTTGCCACACAGTTCAGGCAGGTTCCGGATAAAAGACTCTGGTTGCCGGCCTTGGTGGGAGGAATACTTAAATGGATGCGGCATTCTGTTGCCATGGCCACCCCTCTCCGGAATGACCGAAGTGGTGATCAAGACCTTCTGAGTCCCACGGGCAGGTCTGCCGCAACGTATGCAAACATGCCAGGCTCTGTCCAGGTTTTCAACAAAAGTAAAAAATGTTAAAAAAAACCCTTCAATACCTGCCCATGCCCATTGTGGGGTCCGCCGGTATTTATCTTTTTGCCTTCGGGATTTTTTCAGGACCTGCGGTTTCATCCTTAGGGTTATCGATTATGGGAATGGTGTTCATATCCGAATTCATCCACCGCCCCTCTTTGGTAAAAGATCCCCTCTTTCTCCTTTCCCTTGTCTTTTTTATCTATTTATTCTGCCGGATACTTTTAGCCCTTCATGTCCATGGCCCTTCGGAAGGTGCCGTTCTGAACGCCGGCCGGGAGTATGCGCAACTGGGCTTTCTTTTCATTCTGGTGCCGGCGGTATCCATTAATCGGTTCCGCCCTGATGGACATTTGATTATATTTCTTCTGATGGCGGGACTGCTGTTCCGTGTTATTGACAATGTGGCCTTGGAAGAGATCCGGACACTTATGGATATCCGGCCGGGGTTTGGTCTGCCGGTGAATCATTTCGGGTGCTATGCCGCTGTGGCCCTGTTATATCTTTTGATCTACGCCGGCCCCTTCTGGGGGCCCCGGGAGAACAGGGTACGGTTTTTCCTGCGGAGCGCCGGCTGGGGCGGGCTTGTTGTTTTCTGGATTTTCGGCCTGCGGATGTCCGCATCCAGAAGTGCCTTGCTTGGATTTACCATCATGGCGCCCCTGATTTTCATCTGTATGATGAAAAAAAAGACGGCCGCCCCTGCAAATTTTCTGAAGACAGGCCTGATATGCCTGCTGGCTGCCGGGATCTTCTTCACAGCGGTTTACGGCGTGAACCGGGACTTGGTTCATCAGCGTGTGATTCCCAGATTTGCCGTCATATGGGAATTATTAACAGGAAAGCCTTCGGACGATGTGGTAAACCGGGGCAACATGTCGGTTGTAGCCAGGTTTGATTTATGGGGCTTCGGAATCAAAAAGATGACGGAAAAACCATTGTTCGGTTGGGGTCCCGGGACGCCCCGTGAACTGTTGCGGACATGTGATAAAAAAAGTTTCAGGATGCATGAGGCCGATGGTATGTTCATCGGACATTTTCATAATTTTTTGCTTCAACTCCTCATTGAAATCGGTCTGGTGGGGGGTCTGCTTTATTTCACCTCGTTATTCATCATTTTAAAGGTTTTTTTTACAGCCTACCGGGAGGGATGGATTGATACGAAGCTGGCCCTGTTTTTACTGGGCGGTTTTTCCATGTTTTTCATTGCAAACAATTTCAACATGCTCATGGGCAACAACTCGGGCCGCAACTTTGTGGGGCTGCTGGGAGGCATTGCCTACTCATACTATGAAAAGGTATATCCGAACATCTTGATATCCGGTGCAAAATAATCAGCAACCAACCGGGCCGTCTTTTCATTGTAATATTCCTGATAGGGCTTGCGATGCACAGCTCTGCGTTTATGGGGTAACTTTGGGGCTCGTATGCCGATTTTACGGCACACAGTATTGAAATCAGACGTCAGGTTTTCATACCTTCCGATGAAATCCACGATCACATTACCGTTCAGATCCACCAGGTAGCTGGACTGCAAGGTCATGGAGGTGTCTACAATATAATTATACGGCCGATCTTCTGCCAGCTTCCAGTGCAAAAACGTCTGAAAATCTTTAACATGTTCAATCAGGTGGGGCCGTTCCCGGCGAATGTGATGGTAGGAGCTGACCTGTAGATCCCAGGGATTGCGTACAAAGGCAAATTTAAAAAAACTCTGGAACTGCTCTCTTGGAAACATTTCAAGGGCCGCAACGGCCCTGGCATGCCGGGGAATTTTACAGGCCAGACGATGGTTGCAAAGTGCGCTCATCCGGCTGCACAGAAACAGCGGAACGCCGTAGGGGCCTTTCCATCTATAGGGGGAGAGGGCGGCACGGATGCTTGTTCCCCCTGTTTTGGCAATGTGGACAAACAAAAATTTATGTTTCAGTGAAAATAGCATGGCGGTTTTTTACCTGAATGGGTTAGTTGTTTTTTAAGAAAATCCCCTCAACCCTGATGGATTTTCAAGCGTTGTTGTGGCGGTTTCATCCAACATGACATCAAGGTAATGCCGGCTGCTTTCATTTACCTTGTATTGGGCAACTGCCTGGACAAGGGTCTTTTTATCGGGAGGGTGGCGCAATACCTGTTCCATGGCCATGGCCATGGCGCCATGATCTTCCATGGGAACCAGCGGGCCGTGACGTCCCTTTGCCAGCACTTCCCTGGGACCGCTGGGACAATCTGTTGCAACAACCGGTGTGCCCAGTGCCAGGGCTTCTGTCAGCACATTGGGGGAGCCCTCCCACAGGGAGGAAAGCACAAAAAGAGATGCCCGGGATACATAGGCATATGGATTTTCCACATGTCCCGGAAAATCCACCCGATCGGCCAGGCCCAGGCGGGCGGTCAGGTCTTCCAGGGCCATACGCTCGTTTCCCTCCCCCAGAATGATTAAACGGCTTGGGATCTTCCGGGTCAATATTTCAAAGGCACGGATCAGGGTTTTAAAATCCTTCTGGCGGGTTAACCTGCCCACGCCCATGACCACCGGCATCTCCGGGGTGGCAAGCCATGGATGGGGGACCGGACAGGCAGCCATACGGGCCATACCGCAGGTAATCACAGGGTTATGAATCACATGAACTTTTGAGCGGTCGACGCCGGTAATACGGATCATGTCATCGGCAACCCCTCGGGAAACGGCAACCACAGCGTCACACCGGGGATAGGTAAAGCGCATGGGCTGGTACCATACCATTTTTTTTACAGCCGATTTGCCCTTCAGGGCCGCTGACAGGGTGGTTCCCATGCGCACAATGATCCTGGTGGGGACACCCGCCATCTGCCTTGCCATGATGGCAACTTCATTGGCACGATTTTTGGCCGCCAGCAATGCTTTGGGGCGGTGTTGCTTTAAATATCGGGCCAGGGGAAAAAGACTGGTGTAAGTGTGTGAGGAACCAAGCGATACGGTGCGCACCCCGGAAGGGATGGGAGATAATGGTTCTCTGCCGTTGATTAACAAAAGATCCACAGCGCATCCATGTTCCACAAACCCTTCACAAAGATGCATTACCATGCGTTCCACCCCTCCCAAACCGGAAAAGGATACAAAAACGGCTATGTTATTGCTGAATGTCATGGGTTTCGCACTTTCACATATGAACTTGTTTCCGCCTTGAATTTGAACAAATTACCTAAAACTTGGATCATCGAGTATCATTCCTTGGCGATAAGGGGCAGGGGCTCCGGAACAAGGTAGGAAGGAGCCGTGGTTTTGGGTAAATGCCTGATGTGCTGGGAGATAATCTTCAGGGTCCTGTCCACCGCCCCGGTCTGGCGGTCAAGGACCTGAAAAGCGTTTGTGCCCATTTCCCGGGATTGCGCGGTGTCCTTGAGCAGGCGGACTGTTTCCCGGTACAGGTCCCGGGCATCCGAGACATACCTGGCCCCATTGTTCCGGATGAGCATGTTTGAAATATCAGCAAAATTTTTCATGTTCGGCCCAAAAAGAATGGGCTTTGCAAAGGTGGCTGGTTCCAGGGGATTATGCCCTCCGGTATCGCTGAAAGTACCGCCGATGAATGCCACACTGCAAAGGCCATAGAGCTTTTTGAGCAGGCCAATGGTATCCACGACGATGACATCACAGGTTTCATCGGCATGTAAGGTATTGAGTTTTGTGATCATGAGCGATGCAAATTCCCGGGCATGAAACATGGCATACACGGATTGCGATCGTTCCGGATGACGGGGCGCAATGATAAGAATCAGATCCGGTATGTCCTTTTTCATCTGCATGAAGGCCTCAAGAATGATCTTTTCCTCTCCCGGATGGGTACTGCCCGCGATGAACACCTTTTGATGGGAACCAATGGGCAGGCTTGATTTCAGCGCATCAATCTCCCCGGTGTATGGACAGGCAACGGCCTGGTCAAATTTGGTGTTGCCGGTGACAACCACCTTGGCTTTATCAATACCCAGTAAGTGGAAGCGTTCCTGGTCCATTGCGGTTTGTGTACATATTTTTGAAAAACATGACAGAAATGGTTTCAAGAAAAATAAAACCTTTTTATATCCATGAAAGGATCTGTCAGAAAGCCTTGCATTGACCAGGTAGATCGGAATTTGTTCGTTCGTCATTCCAAAAAGAAAGTTCGGCCAGATATCGGTTTCAACAATGATTACAAACTCCGGATCTATTTTCCTGATCCACCGTTTGACACTGAAAAATAGATCATAAGGGAAAAAAACGATCCGGTCAACAAGGCCGTCCAGGTTTTTGTCGGCGATTTCAAAGCCTGTCAGTGTGGATACGGAAAAAAGAATTTTCCTGTCCGGGAATTTTTCTCTGATCTGTTTTACCATGGTGACAATGGAAAGCACCTCTCCCAGAGAAAGGGCATGAATCCAGATGGGTTTTTCATGGTCAAAGAGTTTGTTGGGTACCCCCCTAAAGGTAAAAAATCCCAGTCGCTTTAAAAAGGTTTTTTGACGTTTGGGTGAGGTAATGAGGCAATAGGCAATCAGCGGTGAAAACACAACCATTGCTGCAAACTGCAAAATATTATAAAAGATAATCATTACAACCGC
>JAABRW010000080.1 GCA_011390695.1 Desulfotignum sp. | reverse complement strand
CTTCACCGGTGACCGCCTTGATCACATTGGGGCCGGTGATGAACATATAGCTGCTTTTCTTCACCATGAACACAAAATCAGTCATGGCCGGGGAATACACAGCCCCGCCGGCGGTTGGCCCCATGATGGCGGAGATCTGAGGAATCACTCCGGAGCACGCGGAATTTCTGAAAAATATCTCCCCGTATCCGGACAACGCATCAATGCCTTCCTGGATTCTGGCACCACCTGAATCATTCATGCCGATGACCGGGGCCCCGGCTTTCAACGCCATGTCCATGACCTTGCAGATTTTCTTGGCCTGCATCTCGCCTAAGGATCCGGCCCGGGCCGTGAAATCCTGGGCATAGGCAAACACGATCCGCCCGCCCACTTTACCATGGCCAGTCACCACCCCGTCTGCCGGAATTTGTTTTTTTTCCATGCCGAAATTGGTACACCGGTGGGTGACAAACATATCCAGTTCCCGGAACGTGCCTTTGTCAAACAAATGATCCAGCCGTTCCCTGGCATTGAGCCTGCCCTGTTCCCGCCGCTTTTCCAACGCAGCGTCCCCCCCCATTTTCAAAATTTCCTGCTCTTTGCGCTTCAGGGTCTGAATATTGTCTGCTGTGGTTCCCATAAATAAAAGTCCTTCCATGTTCCTTTGGTTCATTCATTGGCTATTTTTGATGGCGGACTATTCCACGCTGAACCGCCATGCACAAAACCATTCCTCCGGTTGGACATCCGGGGGACATCCGATACAGGTTGTTTTGATATTCGGATCAAATGCCGATGCAAAATAGGTGTATTCAACCAATCCGGCTGATTTGCACGGATAGTCCGGCCAATTTTTGCGTTTTCTGGCTGCCTGAACCCGGCATTCCTTCATCTGAAATACAAAACTTTGGGGACTTTCGTCAACAATTGATTGCGATTTTATAAAAAGAATACATTCCGGGTATTCCATTTTTGAATACCCGGAATGCTTGAAATCTGTCAGGAAAAAACGTTTTGACAAAATTTTAAAATAGAAACCAACATGATATCGACGTTTTTTTTGACAGGCCGCCCACAGTGAGAAAAGCGATCACATCAAATTTTCTGTTTTGGCCAGCGGCAAATGGCAAACGATGTATATACAACCGCCAGGAGTACATTGAGCAAAATCTGATAAAACACATGCCAGGGGATCCAACCAAATACCAATGGTTCGATTTTATGCCACTGCCAGAAATCCACATAACCGATAAACGGAATGGCAAATGCGATGACCCATAATAAATTCTGTTTTTTTCTCGACATATCTGTTACCTTTTTTTGGGATTTGAATTATCATGTTATGCTGCGGTAGTTTTTTTAAGGTCATTTGTCAGTCTGGCCCGCAATTTGAATCGTTGAACTTTACCGGTGGCTGTCCGTGGCAGTTCATCGACAAAATATATTTTTCGAGGACACTTGTAATGGGCAGCTCTTTCTCTCACAAAATCCTTTAACACTTTCTCCATATCCTGCGTGGAATCATGATCATCTCTTAGCACGACAAAAGCGACCGGTTTATCAAGGCCGGCTTCATTGCCTTCTGCAACCACGGCCACCTCATTGACCTGAAAATGCTCCAGCAGCACGTTTTCAATTTCCATCGGGGACAGCCACAACCCACCCGGTTTCAGCATGTCGTCATCACGGCCGGCGTACCAATAGTAGCCGTCCGCGTCCTGATAAAATTGATCCCCCGTGCAGAACCACTCCCCGTGAATCGATTGTTTGGTCTTGTCATGCTTGTTCCAGTAGCAGGCAGTGGTCCCGTCATTTTTCACCCACAGCGTTCCAATATCTCCCACCTCAACATCCGCTCCCTGTTCACCTAGCAATCTGCCTTCATAACCGGTCAGCAATTTTCCACAACTGCCATGCCGGACGCTTCCTGGGCGATTGGACAGGTAAATCATTCCAACATCCGTGGAACCGACACCATCGAGTATTTCAACATTGAACATTTCCCGCCATTTTTCATAAATCACCTTTGGCAGTGCTTCCCCGGCTGATACACACAACCGGACGGAAGAAAGATCCAGTTTTCGTCCGGTTTTTTCCATGTGGTTCAGAAGTGCGGAATAAAAACTGGGCACACCGTAAAACAGAGTGGGGCGATACTTTTCAATGGTATTCATTACAATTTCCGGTTCCGGTTTTTCCGGGTTGAGAACCACTGCGGATCCTTTCAAGGAGGGAGAATCAATGGAGTTGTTGCGACCATATGAAAAATAAAGTTTGGAAATTGAATATGAGATATCATTCTCTGTGATACCCATCACATCCGTGCTGTGCGGCGGCATGCTGTACAGAAGATCATGATGCAGATGGACAACCCCTTTGGGCAATCCGGTCGTCCCGGAACTATATAACCAGAATGCCATATCATCCTTGGAAGTCGGGGCTGCTGTCAATTCCGGGGAAGCCTGGCTGACAATATCATTAAAACTGATTTGTCCGGGTTGAACATCCCCGATCACAACGATATGCTTCAAATATTTCAGATTATCCTGCATGTCATTGAAAACCGGCGCCAGATCTGCGCTGGTGATTAGAATCTTTGCCCTGCTGTCGTTCAAATAATACCGATAATCACCCGGCATTGCCATCGTGTTCACCGGGACGGCAACAGCACCGGTTTTTATTATGCCATAATAGGTGCTGATGAATTCCGGGCAATCCGGAAGGCAGATCATTACCCTGTTTTCCTGTTCAATCCCCAGATCAAGCAATGCGTTTCCTGTTTTGTTTGCCTGTGTTGCAACCTGCGACCAGGTGATCACTTGATCTTTGAAATAAATGGCCGGTCGGTCCCCTCTTTTCTCTTCGATATGACGATCCAGCATATACGTGGCGATGTTGAACTGATCTGGAATGTCTGTAAAATTCATGCGAATGTCCCCCCATCTTTATTAATATTGACCCTTATTGTGAACACTTCACAAATTTTGGCTATTTTGATTTTTGATAGTTAAAACTTGATGCCAGCACGGGTATCGGTGTTTCAATGATTGTTTCGCTTTCCGAAAGCACTGAATCCAGATATTGGTGAGTTCTTTCAGCAGATTCTTTTTCTTCCCCTTTCTGCTGCGTTAGAAGGCTGACCCCAACAAGCACAATCACAGTCGTCGAGATGACGGGAATGATGACCTGGAATCCCTGAAGAACAGACATGGGAATGATTCCTGCGGCAAACAGGACCAATACGGATTCACCGGCTACAATTGATGATATGGCACCAGCGGCAGTGCTTCTTTTCCAGTAAAGCCCGGCAAGCACCGTCGGAGTCAACACTGCATATCCGGTAAAGGCCCATGAAACGATGCTCAATATGGCCGCGGGTGGTTTCAAAGCGATTGCGGTCGTTGTCAAAGCCAGTACAAGAATGAAAAAACGCCCGACAAAGACCTGTTTTTTCTGGCTGGCTGTTCTATTAATATATCGGACATACACATCTTTTGTGAACATCGTGCTGATGGTGATCAATTGTGCCCCTAACGTTGACATGATTGCTGCCAGTACCGCTGATAAAATAATGGCGCCTATCCACAAGGGATAATATTTTCCCAGAAGCAGCGGAATAATCTGATCTGACTCCTTACCGACCAAGTCCGGAAACACGGTATGGCCATAGACACCGAGAAACAGCACCGGCACATAGATCAGGATCATTGCAAGCGGATAAAAAGACATGGTCGTCCGCAGGGAATCAGAACTTTTTGCTGCAAGGAATTTTGTGAAAAGCTGTGGGAATACAGGAATTGCCAGCCCAATGACCAGCGCAAAACTGAACCAGTTCTGAACAGTGAAATTTTTCCTTTCAATCAGCTCAGGGAAGTTTACAACCAGGTTCTGTGTAACTTCAGACACGCCGCCGAGCTTATACACGATCAGGCCGAAGGCGGCCATAACACACACCATCATGACAAGGCCCTGGAACAAATCAGCATAAGCCGTTGCCCTTAATCCACCAATAAACACATACATTGTGACAAATACAAGAATCATAACAACGCCGACCCATGTTGGCAGTGCATTTTGAGTCAGACCACTGATGATATATCCCGCCCCGATGGGCTGAACGACCATGTAAGCCAACGTAAAAACCCCCAATACCAAGACGATGAGAATACTTAGCGCATCACTCGCATACCGTTTGCCAAACAATTCCGCCGGAGTCATATAGCCGAATTTCTTGCCGATCAGCCATGAACGAAACCCGATGATGTAGAAGAAAACCGCTGCCATGCTGGTTGTTGTCGCTAAAAAGCCGAAAAATCCAAGCCCCAGATGATAAGCACCCCCAGGCCCGCCTAAATATGCAAAGGCGCTGATGTTGGTGGCAAAAAGTGTAAAAAACATCACATATGGCCCAAGGCTTCTTTTGGCCATAAAATACCCTTCTGAAGATTTTGACACATTTCTTGATGAAAAAATGCCGATGCAAAGCGTGATGATCAAGTAAGCTGCGATGACACACAGCGCTATAATGACTCCTCCTGACATGGTCTTATCTCCTTTTTTGAAATGGTTTCTGACTGATTTCTGATCTTTTGATCTGTGTCGACTTCTTGTTGCTCCCCTCCTTTCGTCATGTTGCATCACAAAATTGTCAACCAATGGCTTTACGGACGTCTGATGACATTTGTCTATTCTGATACATCAAAAGGATTTCACGCTTTTTGGATACTGCACAAAAGTGATTTCTGATCCGGATATCCCATAATTTTCTCTCGACAGGTCACGTCTGTCAGAAGATTCGCATTGGCCTCCTCAGGCCAGCCGTGCGGCACAAAAACCATCCCTTCTGAAATTCGATCATCCACACGGGCTTTCATTCTTACCTGCCCTGTATTTGTTTTGACAATAATTGTGTCCCCGTTTTTTATCTGATATTTTTCTGCTGTTTCCGTCCCGATCTCTGTTTCAGGTTCAGGGGCTTCATCCCGAAGCATTTTGACATTCCGATGCTGACTGTGAGTAAAATAATAGTTTCGATGACCGGTGCTGAGTATCAGCGGATATTCATCAAGAAACGCTTTGTCCGAACTCAAGGGACTTCTTTCCGGTTCCTGATAGGTCGGAAGCGGATCAAATCCGATATGTTCTAACGCCTGGCTGTAGAGTTCAATCCTCCTGGATGGAGTTGCAAACAGATTGTCGTTGATCTGATATGTTTTTTCCTGATAAAAATCGCCTTCAGGCTTTTCATTCAAAAGATGATCAAAAGACAATTTTGAGGGGCCTAGTTCAAAGCGTACCAGTTCTTCTTCGGATTTCCACGGAAAGGATTTCTCCATCCCCAACCGCTTGGCCAGTTCCGTATAAACCCACCATTCAGAACGACTTTCATGCAAAGGCTCGATGCATTGTTTGCGAAGCATCAGAAAGGGGAGGCAATGACAGACATTGTATGTATAGGCAAC
>JAABRW010000079.1 GCA_011390695.1 Desulfotignum sp. | reverse complement strand
CCGCCCGGTTGTCGTTATCAGCCAGGATGAAATGAATCAATATCTGGATACTATCGTCGTTTGTCCATTGACTTCCAAACTGCACCCCCAATGGAGAAGCCGGCTTCAAATCACCATGACCGGCCATCAGGCAGAAATTGCGGTGGATCAGATTCGCACCATCAGCAAACTCAGATTGAAACAGAACATAGGTCGTTTATCAAAACGGAACGCAGCCCAGTTGCGAAAGTTGATAACCGATATGTACGGTGAATAATATCCATAATTTCTGTTCAAAAATCACCGACCCGCCTCATCTTTAAGCAGCTGGGCCAGGGCGGTCTGGCGTTTGGAGATGTCTGCATTTTTCACCGCCATGGCAAGGGCCCTGCGGGTACCCACAAACACCGCAAGCTTCTTTGCCCGGGTGATACCGGTATAGATCAGGTTGCGGAACAGCATCTTGAAATGCTGGGTCATCACCGGGATGATAACCGCTTCGAATTCCGATCCCTGGGATTTGTGGATGGTCACGGCATAGGCCAGGTCCAGCTCCATGATATCGGCCTGGCGGTAGAGCACGGGCGGAACCTCAGAAGAAAAAGCGACCGACAGGGTCAGATCCGTTGTGTCGATGCGGGTGATGATACCGATATCGCCGTTGAACACGTTCAGGTCATAATTGTTTTTCCGATGAATCACCCGGTCCCCCTTCCGGAATATACGCTGTCCCACGGTGAGCTGGGCTTTGCCCGGTGCTTGCGGGTTGGCGGCTTCCTGGATTACCCGGTTCAGGTTCACCGTGCCCAAAGATCCCCTGGTCATGGGGGACAGCACCTGGATCTCAGGGGAGGGCCCGTGGTATCTTGGGATCCATTCCATGTACAGCTTTTTGATGACATCCACGGCGGTCAATCCGTAATGCAGGGACGACCAGGGATGGACCTTCTGGAGGACGGCCAGCAGTTCTTCCACCCGGGTGCCGGCCTTTGCCACCTGTTCCAGGTTCACATGGGCGAATTTTTCAGGGATCTGGATCTCGGTTTCATAGGGGTGCACCGATTCTGTGACCCGAAATTCAAACAGGTCCGGATCTTCCAGGTTTTGAGACACCTGTTTTTTTTCCCGGTGCACCAGGGCCTTGATGCGCTGGACAAACTGCAGCTGCTCTTTTGTGGCTTCATCTGCATCCATAAACAGGCAATCAATCTTTTTGGTCCACACGGACGGATCCTTGAACGGCGATGCAATCCAGGGCATTTTCCCCGCATTGATCTGGTGGGCATACTGGATGATCAAAGACCGGGCCGCCTGGCGGAAAATCTGCGTCAGCCGGAAACAGGCGATTCTGCCAGATGCGATCAGGTCCCTGAGCACATTGCCCGCCCCCACCGACGGCAGCTGGTCATAGTCTCCAATGAACACCACCTGGCAGTTTTTCGGTACCGCCTTGAGCAATGATGCAGTCAATGTGATATCCAGCATGGAACATTCATCCACCACCAGAAAATCGGTTTCCAGGGGGGTGTCTTCATTTTTCTTGAACCGGCCGTTCTGCCACCCCAGCAGCCGGTGAATGGTTTTGGCTTCTCTGCCGATCACCTCTCCCATGCGCTGGGCTGCGCGGCCGGTGGGTGCTGCCAGAAGCACACGGTGCTTCATGGCCTCGATAAGTTCCACCAGAACCCGGGTGGTGGTGGTCTTGCCGCAGCCGGGTCCGCCGGTGAGAATGGACATCCCTTTGCCAGCAATACCCTGGACCGCTGCTGCCTGTTCATCGCTCAATTGCATGTTTCTGGCCCTGGTAAACAGCTTGATCCACCGGCTGATACGGGACATGTCCACTTCAGGCGGATCGGTCATCTTTGCCATGCGCTGTGCCACATATAATTCATCAAAATACAGGGATCTGGCATAATAGCAGTCCTGAGGGGCATCCTTGTCCTCCAGAACCAGGCGCCTTCGCATGAGCAGGCGGTCGGTTTCCATGGTTTCCAGAATCTGTGCGAGAACGCCGGAAAGATCCAGTTCCAGCAATTGCCTGACCTGGTCCAGAATCTGGGAAAAGGTCAAAAAACAATGGCCGAAATTCCTGGCTGCAGACAGCACATGGCGAATGCCGGCAGTTATCCGCCGGGGGCTGTCTGGGGCCAGTCCCATACTCAGGGCCACCTTGTCTGCGGAAAAAAAACCGATGCCGTAAAAATCATCGGCCAGACGGTAGGGATCCGCCATGACATTGGCAATGGCATCATCGCCGTATGCCTTGTAAATACGCACCGAAAACAAGGTGGAAATACCATGGGACTGCAGAAACATCATCACATCCCGGATAGCTCTGTGTTCGGTCCAGGCGGCAGATATCATTTCCAGCTTTTTTTCGGCAATGCCCGGTACCTCCATGAGGCAATGGATCCGGTTTTCAAACACATCCAGGGTCTGGTCTTTAAAATGGGCAACAATTTTTTTTGCGGTCTTCGGCCCCACCCCTTTTATCAGGCCGGACCCGATATATTTTTCCAGGGCACCGGCTGAAGCAGGTTTGTGTTCCTGGGCCCGGGTGGCGGAAAACTGACGTCCGTATTTGGGATGCATCTGCCAGGCCCCTTCAAAGGCCATGGTGGCACCGGCAAACACCCGGGTCTGGTGCACCAGCACGGTTTCCCGCTTTGCCGGCGCGTCAAAGGGCAGTACCTGAAGCACAGACCACCCATTATCAGGGTTATGAAAGGTCACCCGGTCAACCACCCCTTTCAGTTGCTCTTTGATAACCCCCCGGTCCGCGGGAATATCGGATTGTCTGTCCGGCGGGGCCTGAACCGCCGGGTATGCATAGTTCCGATCTTCCATGCATGTCACCATATCCCAAACCAGGGTAGAGGACAAGTCCCGGAAGACACACTTTTTTCCCTGTCGCTTAATCCTTGACAGATTTTCCGGGTAAATGGTACCTGTTTGGGAGATACTGCATTTGTCACGCCAATTTCATTTAAAGGGGGGCAGGCCATGGAAATTTCCGGGATGAAACAAAAAAATCTTATTTCCCAATGGGCCTTTGACACCCGCCCCATTCTGGGCAGGCTCCACCTGTGGCTGGAAGATGTGCGCATAGAATGGATGCGGGGAAATCCTGAAGACAAGGTTCTGGATACCATCTCTTTTACCGATGACCGTACTGAAAAAATGCTGGCCATGACCCTGGCGGTTACTGCACTGGGCACCCGGCTGTTCGGCCATTTCGGTAAGGGTGCCGGGCTGGAAAAAAAACACCTCAATATCATTAAAAAAGATGCAGATGCCATTTCCGCTTATGCCATGAGTGAAAGTCTGTGGTATCTGTCCCGGACCCTGCCGGAAAACCATGCCATTATGGTCTGTCTTGGAGAGGGCCTGATGCCCAAAGGCGGAGAAACTGCAGAAATGGGCGCCAACCCCCTGCTGGGATTCGGCCGGATCTATGCCCGGCCCCAGGTGGCAAAATTTCTGGAGGACTGTGTGTTGAAACTGATCAATGATCCCGGCTATGCCTGGGATGATTTCAGACGGGCCACAGCCAAAAAGGATATCACTGTATGGGGCGCTGCCATCGATACCCTGGAAAACACCTCCAGATTTGCCAAAGGTGAAGAAACCGGACCCATGACCATACTTCACCTGTTTGATCAGCCTCTGGCCATCTGCGACCAGTATGAAGGGTATATTGCCAATCTGGTGGTGCCCAAAAAAATTGTGGACAGGGCAGCAGAAGATTCGGTTCTCATTGATTTTTTCACCCCCAGGCATCTGGTGGTCAAAACCATCCAGAAAACCTATCCCGGCATTCAGCCCTGCAATATCCATGTATGGACCCTTACAGGAGAAAACCGGTCCCCCCGCATCGGACTGATCTGGGACCAGTGGAAAGATGCCGGTGCCCACCTGATTGACGAGGCGTGGACACTGCCCTCCGGGTTTACCCCGTTCACCGATTCCGGTACCTATGCCCCCACTTTGGCTGTGGGGGACTGGAAAGATGAAAACCAGGAAACCCATTTGTTTATTGTGGACGGATATGCTGCATCAGCCGAAGCTATCCAGGCAGCCAGCCTGGCCCCGATTCTGGATCTGTCTGTTTCCCTGGCAGTGCTCTCCTCCAAATTCAGATTTGCTGCCCACATGGATGCCGCCGCCATGAAACTGGATGCTGACAGTTCTGATTTTGCCGGTTTGCTGCAGAAAATCATCAACCATGACCTGGATGCCGACACGATCGCGACCTACCGGGAAAGCATTCAGCTGGCCAAAAAAGCAGGGATTCCTCTGGACAAACGTACCATCAGCGCCGATGACCTGATCTCGGAAAAAAAATGGCAGACCCTGGCAGGTGCGGGATATATGCTGCCCGACCCCTATACCGGGGCGCCGGGGGTCACACAGATTTCTGAAGACACCTATGAGGTCACAGTGCGCCTGACCACTGCCAGAGGCGACAAACGTATCACCTTTGCCCTGCGCCTGCTGGAAAGTCTGGAACAAAACAAACTGGTGTTCAGCCCCCTTCTCAACCGGTTTCTCAAGGGAGAGGATTTCCTGCACCGGGCTGTGAAGATATCCGACTCCGGGCGTATCCGCAATGAATTGCAGACCCTTTGCTCTGATGCCTTAACCTATTTCGGCAGCACGGTCGTACTTGAATTTGACAAAATATCCAAGGCCACCATTTCAGAAATTAACCAGGAAAAATTGCGGCATATATTAACCTGGTATAAAGAAAATTATCCCATCTGGTTTGAGTGGCTGGAAATCAGGTGACTTTTTGTATCAGATGGGTTTGATCTGCTTTTCATCCAGGGCCCGCTGGATGCATTCAATGGCATGCTGTTTAACGTTGGAAATATGCCGGGACAAAATTTTCCGGGCCTGGTGCACATCTTTTTTTACAATAGCTTCATATAATTGGATATGCTCGCTGTCCACCCGGTCCATGGGGGTGACAAACAAAATATTGCCGCGGTATTTGAGATACAGCAGGTCAAACAGATATTTCAGGGTATTGATCTGAATCCGGTTTCCGGACAGCTGGGCCAGATGTAAATGAAATTCCATATCTTTGAGCAGCCGTTCCTTGAGATAGATGTCCCGCACCGCTGCCAGATGGCTGTCCAGGGCTTTTTTCAACTGGTTCAACCCCCGTTTGCCAATGGTATCAATGGTGGTTTCCAGCAGCGACACCTCAATCAATTCCCTGAACTCATAAATTTCCGTGATTTCTTTCAGGCTTACATTTTCCGTATAATACCCCCGGTTGGGTTCATGTCGGACCAGGCCCTGGAATTCCAGATGCTTGAGGGCCTGAATCACCGGTGTGGTGCTCATGTTCAGCCGTTTTGCCAGATCACCGTAGGAAATTTTCTGGCCCGGAATGATCTCGTTGTGGAAAAACATCCGGCGGATGCCCATATAGGCTTCTTTTGTAAAATCTTCCTTGGTTTTTCCGGCCCC
>JAABRW010000089.1 GCA_011390695.1 Desulfotignum sp. | reverse complement strand
CCCAGAACAAACCGGAGCCCGTTGAAAGTAAAGGGCCCCACATGTTCCATTCCCACCCGCTGGGCCACAAAAGCCAGTCCCCAGATGGAGGCTGTCAGCAGTAAAACAAGATCTGATTTCAGGGTGTCTGATTTCATGGGACACAATCCAGCAAAAAACAGCATTCATATTTCAAAAAGATATATCTTTATCATTGCATTGCAAAATTTGAAAGACCCATTTTTCAGCGTTTCTTGATTGGCTGGGTACCACAATTGAAAAACAAGGCATCAATTCCCTGCTGGTTGCCGGAAATGGAAATCTGCAGGACGGAATTACTGCCTGGTGTGCTGCAGGATGAACTGGTTGATCAGGGTTTTCTGGGTATCTGTAAGATCTGTGAATCTGGCCCTGTATGACCTGATTTTCTGCAGATATGGATCATGGGCGTTTTCCAGAGCATCGTCATATACTGGGATACACCGCAGATTTTTGATGAATGGCTTTTCAGGGTCAGTGCATATGTTGCAAAAAAAATGGCTTTGCTCCATGGGATTGAAATAATCGGTCCAGAATGAGATGCCGCCTTTGCTGATATCCATCAGCCGGGCTTTGGTTGATATTTTGTGTTTGAGCTGCACCAGACAGGATTTTTTGGGCATATACCGTCTGTGTTCACGAAGATCGGTGGCATCAGAAGCCTTGATAAGGTCAAAAATTTTCCCGGTGTCTGAACAGGGTTTTGTTTCATACCGGGTGATGTTATCCAGCTGATACAATAACATATTTATCCGCTGGGTCTGTTTTTTGAGGCGGACAAGGTCATCAGCCAGGGTTTGGTTTTCCGACACCTGTATGCGAATAAGATCTGTGATACCCAGCAGGATCTGCAGGGGCTGGCGCAATTCATGACACACCGCACCAGCCACCTCAACAATGCCCTTAAGCCTTTGTTTTTCGAGCTTTTCCTTCTGGATTTTTACCTGTTCCGTGATATCCGAGATAATGATAAGGATATCTTCGTGCCGGTTGGTTTCCTTTGAAAAAGAGGCAACAGGGTGAATGATCATCCTGGTGAAAAACAGATCCTGTGAGGCGGTGTTCAGGCAGATATCAAAACTGTCGCTTTTGGCGTGCCTTGCGCTTGTCCTGAACCGGCTTAAAAACAGATTCTGGTCGTTTTGGCTCACAAACTGTACCAGGGGCCTGCGGTGCAGCCGGACCGGGTCTGCGCCGATCATGTCGGCAGCAGTCTGGTTTGATTTATGAATAATCCCTGCGCCGTCAACTGCCAGATATCCCACCGGGGCCTGGTTGAACAATTTATAATATTTTTCTTTGGATGCCTGCAGTGCTTCCTGGGCCTGCTTCAGATCAGCATTCTGCATTTCCAGCTCAACCTGGTGTACCTGCAGGTCATGCAGGGTTTTGGCCATATCCTTCCGGGATATGTTTTCAGGAAGCGGCGGCGGAGATTTTATCCGGGATTCCGCTTTTTTCCGTAAATGGTCAAATGGGGGTTTGACGTTTGCCATTTTCTATCCTCTTCTTCAAATACATGTTTTCGGTAAATGGTTGATATCCACAAAAATAACCACTGCACCGGAGGTATAGTTTTTTGAGACTTTGTAGGGATACAGTTTCATAAGAAACCGTCTGTTGTCTGTGGTAATCACTTCCTGGTCCACAATGGTTTTTTCTGCCATGGCGGTTCTTAAGGTGGCTGTCAGGTCAAATCCTTTGAAATTGTGCACAAGGTGGTCAAGGGGTCTTCCCGCATCCTTCGGGGTGATGTTGAAAAGGGTATTGATCTGGGGGGTGAACTGGCGGATTTCCAGGTTTTCATCCAGGAACATGACAGGGATCTGCAGGTTTGCAAACAGATTTTCAAGATCATTTTTGATTTCAATAAGCTCCAGGTTCTTTCCCTGGTATTCCGCATTCACTGTGTACAGTTCCTGATTGACTGATTGTAATTCTTCATTGGTGCTCTGCAGTTCTTCATTACTTGCCATGAGCTCCTCGTTTGTAGCACCCAGTTCCTCATTGGAGGTTTCCAGTTCTTCAATGGTGGTCTGGAGACTTTCACGGGTGAACTGCAGTTCATCTTCAAGATATTCCACCCGTTTTTCAAAATGGATGTCAATTTCCTGAACATCCTGGTTCTGGGTGCCTGGTCCGCTTTTTATATCCTCTATGAAAATGGCTGCAAGGGCCTGTTCATCTGCTTTTACAGCAATAGGATGAATTTCCATTTTTGCGGTGGTCACTATGCTGTCACGCTGGATATAGATCTGGGAATACATGACAGGGACATTGTCTTTAAACACCTTCTGCAGTCCTGCCGTCACCGGCACCACCATCTCCTTGACAAGGATCTTGGATATCTGGTTAACCGGTTTGCCTGAGGGAAATTTTAAAAATTTTTCCGTATCACCAAGCACATGGAGAATCTCATTGTCCGCATTCACCAGTACGGTGAGATCCACATATCTTCTGGCAAGGGCCTGGAGCAGTTTTTCCTGGGTTCGCTCATGGACCAGGGAAACAGCCGGACCATGGTGGGGGTGCAACGCTTTTCTTTCATACCGCTCCGGAACATACAGATCGTTCATGCCGTCAATCCGGGACCGTTTTCCCCTGGAGGAAAAGATTTTCCATTTGTGGCTCAGTGCGTCAAAATAATAGTGCATCTCTCCGATGGACTCACTGGCACCCAAAAACAGGATGCCGCCGGGCCGCAGGGAAAAATTGAATTTTTCCAAAGCCCTTTTCTGGAGCACCGGCTGGAGGTATATCAACAGATTCCGGCAGCTGACAAGGTCGATGCGTGTAAAAGGGGGATCTTTTAAAATATTATGCCGGGCAAACACCACCATTTCTCTGATCTGGCGGGATATCTGGTAACTGCCCTCTTTTTTAACAAAATATTTTACCAGCTGTCCGGGGGTCAGGTCAGCGGTGATACTTTCCGGGTAATGCCCTTCTGATGCGCGGGAAACCGCACGTTTATCAACATCTGTGGCAAATATTTTTACAGGCACCTGTTTTTTCATGGTTTCCATGCATTCATGGCATAATATGGCAAGGGAGTATGCTTCCTCCCCGGAAGAACAGCCTTCCACCCAGAAGCGTATGTCATGTTTCCCATATTCGGAAAACAGTTTCGGCAGCACCTGTTTTGCAAGAAAAAGATATGCATCCGGGTCCCTGAAAAAGCTGGTAACACCAATCAGTAATTCATTGTACAGGGTGGTGATCTCTTTGGGGTGGTTTTCAATGAACGTGATATAATCACCAAGTTCATGCATCTGGTTGATGGTCATACGCCGCTCAATACGCCGGAGCACGGTGGCCTGTTTGTAGTAGGTAAAATCCAGCCGGTGGGTTTCCCGCAGCAGGGAAAAAATCCGGGTCAGGCCGGTTTCATCCACAATAATCCCGGGTTTTCTGGTCACCTGCCGGGCAAACGGGTGCCGGATACAGGTAAGAATCTGCTGGGCCATCTGTTCCGGGGGCAGAATGAAATCCACTGTCCCGGTTTCTATGGCATTTCCGGGCATGCCGTCAAACTGTGCGCTGGCAGGGTCCTGGGCAAGGACAATGCCGAATTTTTCTTTTATGTGACGGACACCTCTGGAACCATCACTGCCGGTTCCGGAAAGAATAACTGCCATGGCTTTATCCTCCTGGTCTTCTGCCAGGGATGCCAGAAAGGTGTCAATGGGAAGGTTGAGCTGCCGTGGGTGGTTTTTGTGCCTGGACAGCAGAAACCGGTTGTGAAACAGGGTGATATTATATCCGGGAGGAATCAGATAAATACTGTCTGGTGCAACCGGCATATCGTCCTGGATGTATAGAATGGACAGTTGGGTATGCCTGGCAAGCAGTTCCGCCATCATGCTTTTATGATCAGGGGGCAGATGCTGGATCACCACAAAAGCCAGGCCGGTTTTCAAGGGTACCTGTTTGAAAAACGCTTCCAGCGCCATCAGGCCGCCGGCAGATGCCCCCACCCCGATAATATGGGAGGGGCTTTTCAGCGTGTTCGTTTTATGGGGTGTCTCAGGCATTTTCTGCATCATTAATAACCTTGCGCACCATCTGGGCCTTTCATAAGCACCGCCGGTTTCAGGAGCAATCCTAATTCTTTACAGGCAGGTAGACCGTGAAGGTGGTTTTTTCTCCGGGGATACTGGTGACGGTGATATCACCGTCATACCCGTGTACGATATCTGCAACCACGGCAAGGCCAAGCCCTGTTCCCTGATCAGAGTTTTTTGTGGAGAAAAACATGTCAAATATTCTGGGCATGATCTCTTCGGGAATACCCGGGCCATCGTCTGTAACAGAGAGCATGGTATAGGTGCCGCATGACAGCCCGTTGTCCGGCAATGCATTGTCCGGGACCGATATTTCCGTAATTGTTATATCAATTGTTCCGCCGGTGCTGTAAAGGGATTGCCAGGCATTGGTGATCAGGTTCATGGCAACCTGGTGCAGCTGCACCGGATCAGCCATGACCGGGCTGCAATCCGCCGCCATATCAAGGTTGACGGCGATACGGGAGGGAATGGTGGAGCGGCACATGTGAATGATTTCCTTTACCACTTTCGGCAAAAAGACAGGGACGGTTTTTGCTTCATGCCGGCGGCTGAAGGACAGGATCTGTTTGACAAGTTCCGTGCCTTTTTTCCCTGCATGGAATATCTGCTGAACGCTTTCATATTCCGGGCTGTCTTTTGGCAGATCATCCAGAAGCATTTCCGCTATGCCCATGACCGGAAAAAGGATGTTGTTGAAATCATGGGCAATGCCGCCGGTCAGACTGCCGATGGCTTCCATTTTCTGGGCGTGGCGAAGCCGGGTTTTCAACAGTTTTTTTTCTGTTATATCCACCATATGGAGGATTACCTTGGGGGCCTTGTTCACATTCACAAGGGTGGTGGAAAGGAGAAAATCCAATGTCGACTGGCTGCCGCTGCGCAAAAGGGTTATTTGCCCCTCTTCTTCCTTCCGGGGGATCCCTGTCTGAAAAGTTGCCATGATCTTTGTGCGCAAAGGGCATAACCGGCATTCCGGCTGCAGACCGCACACCTGATCATCCAGGGCATTCAGGCACAGGAACACATCCCCGCACAGCTGCCCTGAAATTGTGTCATTTTCTCTCCCGGTAAGGGCCGCTCCTTTTTTGTTAATCATGTCAATACCAACCTGATCATTGACCAGGGCCACGATATGGGGCATGCCGTCAAAAAAGGCTTTCAGCTGTGTCATATCATGGAATTCAGCACAGTCACTCATAAAAAAATCCGATCATTTGTCTGTAAAATCAGGGTGCATCAGGCAGGACAATTCCTTATACCCGTATGTAAGCATACCACAGGATGGGCCAAGGCGATGATACCAAAAAAATATCAGGAAAATGTCAGGTAAAATCCTGTCATTTTAGAAAAATTCAGGACAGGGAAAGCAGCAGGGTGCGCAGGTTGGTTTTGGCGTGTGTGATGCGGAGTTTTTTGCGGATATTGTTTCTGTGGAAATTGATGGACCTGGGACTGATGTTCAGGATAGCGGCGATCTCTTTGCTGGTTTTTCCTGATTTTATGAAATCCGCCACCTGAATTTCTGTGGGGGTGAAATTTCGGTAGACAGTGGAAACCGATGCTTCAAAAGGGAACAGGCCCTGTTTCAGATTGGTTTCAAGGATGCCGGCAATGGTTGCAGCATCCTGCCGGGAAACGCCGGTTTTGAGTTTTTCAATATATGGAAATACCAGTTTGTCAAGGCTGTCCATAACGGTATGGTAGATGTGGCGTTTATCCTGTTCCCGTTTCTCCAGGAGCACGTGCAGGGCAATATTTTTTTCTTTCAGGGCCTCATAAGCCCTTTTTCGTTCTGCGGTCATAATGCGGACCATGGCATTGATCCGGGCAGTGAGTTCCCGGTTGGATACCGGCCGGGCAATATAACCGTCAGCCCCTGTATCAAGGCCATCTGTCTGGTGGGATGAGCCGGTTTTCATGCCCGATGTCAGCAAAATAAAGGTACCGTCGAAAAACGGATCCGTTTTTATCCGACGGCAGACCTCGGTACCCGTGATATCCGGCAGCACCACATCCAGAAGGACCATATCAGGCCGCACCCGCCTGGCTGTTTCAAGGGCCTCCAGGCCTGTGGATGCCGCAACCACAGCATAACCGGCTGACTGGATGATCCGGGATGTGGCAAACCGGATATCTGCATCATCATCCACCACCAGTATGGTGATATCCCGGTTCTCCAAAGAAACGTCTTTGTTCTGGGTCATTGGGTCCCCCATAGGATACAGCCCGGCCCGGATCTGGCTACAAATCATACAAATGCAGGTCCGGATAATGTTTTTGTGCACATTCCCGGCAGATACTGTGACTGAACTCAGCGTCGGTATTTTCCTGGATATAGGCCTCCAACTGGTTCCAGTATCCTTTGTCGTCACGGATTTTTTTGCAGTGCATGCAGATGGGCAGCAGCCCGTTCAGCTGTTTTATTTTGGACAATGCCAGCCTGAGTTCCTCTATCAGATGGTCCCGTTCCCTTTCCGCCAACATGATGCGGACCATGGCATTGATCCGGGCCGTGAGTTCCCGGTTGGAAACGGGCCGGGCAATATAGCCGTCCGCACCGTCATCCAGCCCCTGTGCCTGCTCATCCGAGGATTTTTTTAAGCCTGAAGTCAGGATAACAAAGGTGCCTTTGAAATTTTCATCCGCCTTGATCTGTCTGCAGATGTCCGATCCGGACACATCCGGCAGCACCACATCCAGAAGAATGATATCCGGTTTTTCTTTTCTGGCTGTCTTGAGAGCATCCTCTCCCGTGGCTGCTTCCAGCACTGTATAGCCGGCGTTTTTTGCCACACGGGATGTGGCAGACCGGACATCCGGATCATCATCCACTACCAATATATTTATGTTCTGTTCCATTGATTTTTTCTTTCTTAAGGGGCAAAGTAAAGGTGATGGTGGTCCCTTTTCCCGGGGTGCTGTTCACCTGCAGCTCTCCCTGGTGGGAGGTGATGATTTTATGGGTGATTGCCATGCCCAGACCGGTACTTTTTTCCCGGCCGGTTTTCTTTGCACTGGTTTTCCCGAAAGGCTTGAACACTTTTTCCAGCTCTTCACGGGCAATTCCCGGACCGGTGTCTGTCACGGAAAAAGCAATGCTGTCCTGATGCATGCGCAGACGGATGATTACGGTATCACCAGGCCGGCTGTGTTCGATGGCGTTTGATACCAGGTTTGTGACAGCCTGCTCTATTTTGGAGGCATCCAAGCTGACAGGCCGGCAGAAGTCGCTGGTACGGACATCGAGAAACACCCCTTTTTTGTCGGCAATCAGCCGGCTTACCACCAGGCTTCGGTCCAGTATCTCATGCATGTCCACCATGGCAAGGTCCAGATCAAACCGGCCGGCTTCAATGGCGCTGACATCCAGAAAATCATCCACCAGTTTTTTCATATATGCACAGGCATCGTTGACAGTATGCAAAAACCCCTGCTGTTCCCGGGTCAGTACCGGAGCGGCTTCATCAATCAAAAATTCCGAATAGGTGAGAATCAGGCCGATGGGTTTGCGCAGGTCATGGGCCGCTATCCCCAGAAACTGGTTCTTTTCCGAATTGAGCTGCACAAGCTGTGCATTTTTTTTATGGAGCTGCCGGGTCAGGTTGTTCAGCTCCCGGTTAAGTGCCAGCACCTGTTTCTGCATCTCTTCAATTCCCCGGGTGTCCAGCCGGCCGAATGCCATGATTTCATTTTCTGTTTTTGCAAAATTGAAATAAAAACTCTGGGGCAGGCCGGAAGCCAGTTGAATATTCAGCAGCCGGGTTTTGGAACAGTCCGCTGTCAGGTTTTCCTGACGAAATGCACCGGCAAAATCGACCACCAGGTCGGAAAAGTGTGAGCGGCCGGGCCGGCATCCGGTCAGGGATATGGCAAACCGGTTGGCATCAATGATTTTTCCATCCAATGCCAGAACAAAAAACAAAATCTGTGCCTGTGTTTTGGTATAATCAAACACTGCCTGTTTTTTTTGCATGCACTATATATACCGTTTCTTATATAGGAATGCAATACAAAGGCGGAACCCTCTGACTGGCAGCCGGAAAAGCTGCTGTTAGGGGGCATTGTTATTTGTCACAATTTCTGTTATTAATCGGGCTTACTTTTAACCCTGAAAAATAAGGAACATGTGAATGACACTGAAAAAAAATCTTTTGGCAATGATCCTGGCGGCAGCCATTACTGCACTGCCGGCAGCTGTATGGGCAGATGACAAAAAAGCAGAACCGGAACTGCATAAAGCCGGTGTGGATGACAGAATCAGTTATGCTATCGGATATGATCTCACCGACCGGTTAAAGGGTGGTTTTACTATCAATCCGGACCTGTTTCTGAAAGGAATGAAAGACAATCTGGCAGGGGAGCTTTCCATGACACCGGAGAAAATGCAGGAAACCCTGGCAGAATTTCAGGCCATGGCCCAGCAGAAGCAGATGGAAGCACAAAGCAAAAAAGCAGCGGAAAACAAAACTGCCGGCGAAGCCTTTCTGGAGGAAAACAAAACCAAAGAAGGGGTAAAAACCCTGGCCTCAGGACTTCAGTACAAGGTTATCACCCCGGGTACAGGGGATTCTCCGGATCTCAACGACAAGGTGAAATGCCATTACCGGGGATCCTTGCTCAACGGCACGGAATTTGATTCTTCCTATCAGCGCAATGAACCGGCAGTATTTCCGGTCAACGGTGTGATCAAAGGCTGGACAGAGGCGTTGCAGCTGATGAAAGAAGGTGCCAAATGGATGCTGTATGTCCCTGCTGACCTGGCATATGGTGACCAGGGTGCCGGAAATGTCATTGAACCCGGGTCAACCCTGATTTTTGAGGTGGAACTGCTGGAAATTCAGGAAACCTGATACCGGCAGGGTGAAACAGAAACAGACATGGCTGATCAGTGCGGTGCTGCTGGCCCTGTTCCTGGGAGCCCTGGATGCCCTGATCATGTCGGCGGCCATGCCCACCATTATTGCCGAACTTTCCGGGCTGCACCTGTATGCCTGGGTGTATTCCGCCTATTTTCTGTCCCGGGCCGTGGCCCTGCCCATTTTCGGCAAACTGTCCGACCTGTTTGCCGTCAAGCAGCTGTTCATCATCAGTGTGACCCTGTTCATTCTGGCATCTCTGGCAGCAGGAGCAGCCCCGTCCATGGGATTTCTGGTGGCAGCCCGGGTGTTCCAGGGCATGGGCTCCGGCGGGATTTTCGCCCTGGTATATGTGGTGCTCACCGAAGCCGCCCCCCGGGACCAGCGGGCCAAAACCCTGTCCCTGGCCTCTTCCATCTGGGGGATCTCCTCGGTCATAGGACCCACCCTGGGGGGTTTTATTGTCAGTTTTTTCTCCTGGCGGTGGATATTTTTTATCAACCTGCCCCTGGGGCTGCTGTCTCTGGCCGGTATATTTTTCTTTTTACACGAATTCCGGGAAAAAAAGACAGATGTCTCTCTGGACTGGCCCGGGCTGGTGTCCCTTACCGGATTTTTGTTGTCAGTGCTGACCCTGGTGATGACCGCCGGCAGAACCATTGCCTGGATCAGCCGTCCCGCTTTTTTGCTGCTTTTGGGCGCTGCGCTGTTCGGGGCCTGGTTTGTCAGATCCGAGTTAAGGGCCAGGGATCCCATACTGGATCTGCGCTTTTTCAGGCACAGGGGTTTTGCCGTGGGTAACCTGGCCGGTTTCTGCGCCAGCTTTTCCATGTTCGCCCTGTTCGGATATGCACCCTTGTTTCTCCAGGGAGCCCTGGGCCAGACCCCGGTCCAGGTAGGCGTGGCCATGCTGTCCCTGAGCCTGGGCTGGTCCATGGGATCATTGATCCTGGGACGTGTGATGCACCGCACCACCCAGAAAACTGCGGCCCTGGCAGGAGGGATTCTGCTGGCAGCGGGCACCGGTCTAACCCTGGGCTTTTCCACCGCCACCACCATGGTGCACAGCTTTCTGGTCTTTCAGGTGGTGGGGTTCGGCATGGGGTTTGTCACCCTGTCTACACTTCTCATCGTCCAGGACAGCCTGGGGACAAAGGACCTGGGGGTGGCCACATCTTCCAACCAGTTTGCCCGGACCCTTGGCGGGACCCTGGGAGTGGGGGTCTGCGGCGGCCTGGTCACCTCCCGGCTGCTGAACCGGCTGGAAACCGTGGATGTGACCATGCCGGAAGCGTTGATGATTCAGCTCAAAGAAAGCACGGAAAATCTTTTCCGCCCGGAATTTCAGGCCATGATACCGGAAGCGGCCCGGGCTACCCTTAAAACAGCGGTGGCCCAGGGGGTGTGGACAACCTTTTTTCTTGTGTTTATTGTTTCGCTTGTCTGCCTGGCACTGACCCTGTGCCTGCCGGGTCAGGAAGGCGGATAGACCATTTTCCCGGTCATGGACAGGTCATAGCCGCCGTATCTTTCTGCGGTTTCCTGGATCACCTTTCCTTTCAGCAGGGACAGAAACAGCTGGATGCCCTGGTCAAAGAACCGCTCCTTGGTGATCAGCAGATCAAACCGTTCCCAGCTTACCGGGATGAAATCCAGGCCCAGGATGTTGGCCACCGGCCGGATGGCAGGCCCGGCATCGGCCCGGTGATTGAGAATTTCCAGGCCCACATCCATGTGCCGGGACAGGGTGGTGTCATATCCGTTGATGGTCTGACCGTCAATGCTTTGAGTATCCAGAAGCTTATCAAACAATTTCCGGGTGCCGGTGCCCAGCTGCCGGTTGACGATTGTGATCTCAGGTTTGCACAGGTCTTTGACCGAACCGATCTGCTTGGGATTTCCCTTCTGAACCAAAATTCCCTGTTCCCGCTGACAGAAATTGACCACCGCCGGCATCTGATCCATTTCATCCTTTAGAAAGGGAAAATTATATTCATCATTGTCTCCCACAAGGTGGCTGGATGCAATGTGGCACAGGTTCTGCTTAAGGGCTTTCAATCCCCCCAGGGAGCCGGCCATGCCGAACAGCGCCATGTGGTGCTCATGCTTGACATTAAAGGTGGCGATCAGCTTGTCCAGCAGCAGGTCATTGCTGCCGGCAATGAGGACAAGCCCGTGGTAGGGGGGGGCAGCTGGGCGGTCTGGTGATAGTTTTCCGTGCCTGCTTCCACCCACTGGCGCACAA
This sequence comes from Desulfotignum sp., assembly GCA_011390695.1. The sequence goes on along the minus strand of JAABRW010000089.1, from coordinate 2,440 downwards.
GGTTGATGGGAAACAGCCATTTTCCGATGATCTTTGTGGCGGGCAGGCCTTTTTCCGATATCAGGGAGTATACCATTTTTTCATTGATATTTAAAAATTTTGCAATTTCCCTGCTTGTATAGAGTTCTCCCATTTTCATTCCCCTTTGTTCAAAAAACCGGTGTTATTGTATGTGCAGCCGTCTGATTTTTGTTTTGCGGTCCACCCATCATGCAGTCATGGAGGACAATAAGAGCATCATATAAGGATGCTTTTTTTTGTAAAGGATCTTGTGAGAGATAAATATGTGTCTGTGTGCCCAAACATCATAGAAGTCTCCCGATTATGCGAAGATCGTGGGAAGACTATCAAAATCCCGTGCACGCTATACTGATCCGGCTGAATCGTACCATCCTGGCAATAAAAATAATATTGTTTATCCTCAGCAAAAAATGTATTCTGTTAAAACAGTTATGAATACAGAAAAACATATAAAATATTGGCTTGAATCGGCAGACAATGATTTGTCTGCAAGTATCAGCCTGTTTAATTCAGGCAAGTATGACTGGTGTCTTTTTATCGGACATCTTGTTCTTGAAAAACATTTAAAAGCCTTGTTTGTATTAGGTAATCAAAATAAAATCCCGCCAAAAACTCACAATCTAAACAAGCTGGCAACATTATCAAAATTAGAATTGTCTGAAGAACAAATCCTTTTTCTGGATGAGGTAAATGATTTCCATCTTGAGGTCCGATATCCTGAATACAAAAGGGAATTTTATAAAATCTGTTCCAGGGAATTCACGGAAAATTATTTTTCAAAAATACAGGATTTTTCAAAATGGCTCAAATCCCGGATAATATATTAAAAGAAGTAAGAAAATATATCGGCATTCTTAATAAAAATGGGGTAATAATCTCCCAGGCAGTATTATTCGGAAGTTATGTCAGCGGTAAATATGATGAACTGAGTGATATCGATATAGCCCTTGTATCAGAACAATTTGAAGGAATTCGATTCACCGATCGAAATCGTATCCGTAAATATAAATTTGAAGTCAATCCGGATATTGAACCATTACCGTTTTCCAACGAAAATTTTACCAAAGAAGATCCTTTTGTCAGAGAGATTCTTGAAACAGGATTCAGGATCGTATAATACAAATTGGCTGAACTGATGGGATCCGGCCATCCCCTGGAGAAAAGTGTTGGGGTGGCGGCGGTGAATGCCCTTTCCCATACCATGATGAGCGAATATCCTGATCAGTTCCGGTTTTCCCCAGATGATTTTCTGGACCTGCCGAAGGGTACTGAAAACCAGGCCGTTCACCGAATCCCTGGCCGGCCGGATTGCTTATCTGGACCTGACCCCGTTTCTGATGGATGAAGTGTCCTGGAGCAGACATATATACTCCCTGCACTGCTGTTCTCTGGCACGGTGGACATCATCTTCAGCAGCCGACCCAAATTTCATCAAATCAGTGACCGGTATGACCATCTCATGGCAAGAACCGGATCAAAAATATTCCATAAATCAGACATTCTGCTTTCATATTTTTCGATACAGGTCTTTAAGCGTCTGGTTTTTGTCTGTGCGCCATCTGCACACCAGGGGGGGTGTTTTACACATCTCCCTCTTTTTATGCGTATTTTATGCCTTAATCCGGAATGGCACACAGTATGCCTATATGGACAGGCTTTACCTGCAACAGAGGGTGATACACCAATGGCAAAAATGGATATGACCCGCACCATCAGCCGGATAAAAGACGAATACGCAGATGCATACGACACCATGACCTGGCTGACCCCGGAAAAAGCACAGGCAGCATCACAGGTCCGGGAAAACCTGTTAACGCAAATTTTTGAACACCAGGGCAAAGGTCCGGAATGGCGGTTTGCCCGCACCAAGCTGGTTACCCACGGCATGTCGCCGGGATGCCGCTTGTGCGGCACCGGAGACTGGTCCTGTTTGTTCATCAACGGCATCTGCAATGCCCGGTGTTTTTACTGTCCCTCCACCCAGAATCAAAAAGGGCTGCCCATGACCAGTTCACTGGAGTTCAAAACCCCTGGTGATTACGTGGATTATGTCCGGACCTTCGGTATCCGGGCAGTGAGCTTCAGCGGCGGGGAACCCCTCATGACTTTTGACCGGGTGGTGCAGTATTTGAAAGCCTTGCGGGCGAAAATCACCGACCCCCTGTATGTCTGGATGTACACCAACGGCCTTCTGGTGACTGAAGACAAACTGAAAATGCTGGCAGATAATGGCCTGGATGAGATCCGGTTTGATATCAGTGCAGACCATTACCGCCTGGAGGCCCTGAAAAAAGCGGTGGGCATCATTCCCTGTGTCACTGTGGAGATTCCGGCCATCCCGGAAGATCTGGAAAACACCCGGCAGGTGATCAAACAGCTGTATGACGAGGGGGTCGATTATCTGAATCTCCACCAGCTG